>JAWOCW010000048.1:0-34082 GCA_046483615.1 Desulfosudaceae bacterium | reverse complement strand
ATGAGCTTTACCGGCCTGCAGATCCATGAGCTGCTGGCCGGCAGATAAGGAAATTTCATTGATGCGGGTGCAAAAACAGTTTTTGCACCCTCTCACGGTCAGGCCTAAGGGCCGCCTCTGGTGGCGGCCGCCAGGTTGATCCTGGATGAAACCGACAGAAACTGTTGCCCGGCAAAGGCGTAAAATTTTATGACCTGGTGGAATTTTTTTCTTCTACACCTGGATCTGGTCCTTATCGCTCCCTACCGCTTTTTTGAGAATCCTGTGACCGGATTTTTGTTCGGAACCTTTATCCTCTGCCTGTGGTGCATTCTCCTGGGTGAGCTGACCTACAGAATTGCATCCAGGATAAATGATGCCCACATCCGCGGATTCCACAAAGAGATGGTCAAGATGCACAACCTGTCCATCAAGGCCCTGATGCTTAAAGACAAAGACAACTTCCAGGCCTGCAACAAGGAAGCCAACGAAGCCTTTGGCAAGTATTTTTTTAATATGATTACCCTGGGAGCGGCCACTCTGTGGCCGGTCCCCTTCGCCCTGGGCTGGATGCATACCCGCTTCGGCCACATTGATTTTGAACTGCCGTTCTGGCTGCCCATCCTGGGGCACAGCGCAGGCTATGCCGCAGTTATGATCCCCATGTACATCCTGGGCCGCATGATGTGGGCAAAGCTCAAACCGCACTTGCCCATCCTGGCTCAACCCCCGGGAGGGAAATTCCAGGATGACGATCGGGAAGAAATGATTCAACTGCGAGAAGTTGATGAACATGGAGGAATTCCGGACAGATTCTGGTCCGAAGGAAAACTGTTGACTCCAAAAGAGTAGAAAACATGGAAAAAAAACTGCAACACTCACGAGCTAAAAGGTACCAGTTTTTATCTACCCTTTTTAGGGATGAAATTCCATTGAGTCTGATCAAGTCCATGCAGCAGGATACCTTCCTCAACCCCCTGAATGAAGCGGTTCAGGGCTGCGGGTATGTGGACCTGATCAGAGGAGCCGAGGTGATGACCCGGTACCTGCAAAGCAGGGATGCCCAAAGTGCCTACGAAGAAATGCGCTTTGACTATGCCGATCTTTTTCTCAACGCCGGACCCAACCCGGCTTTTCCTTATGAGTCAGTTCATGCCACAGGAGAGCCGGTGGTCATGCAGCAGCCGGTTTTTGAGTTCCGGGAGTACTTGCGCCGGGCCGGACTGCACCCCTCGCCGGAATTTCCGGACCTGGATGAGCATATCGCGGTGCAGATGGAATTTTTACGCCACCTGCTGGAAAATGGAGAAATCCAGGAGTACGAGAAGTTTTTCAAGACCAGGTACTCCAAATGGGTGGTCCCATTTTGCGATCAATTAGCCGCCGCCAGCACTGATTTCTATCAGGGGCTGGCCCATTTCACGCGTGGAGCCATCATGTGCGAAAACATGCGTCTGGAAGGCCATACCAAAGGAGAAGAGACCACAACCATCATGGTCACTGCTGTGGACGCTCTGAATCTGGATTCCGGATACGCTACCCTGGCTCAGGGGGCCCTGGAACCGGAGGGGGAAAAGAAAATCCCCTCCCACTGCTACAGCTGCGGCGCACTGTGCGGGATGACAGCCGAGGTCAAGGACGGGGTGCTCACCGGCACCAGCGGTCTGCCCGGTGACCCCAAAGGCGGCGGCAGGCTGTGTCCCAAGGGCGGGAATAACGCCAAGCACCTCTACTCCCCGTACCGCCTGAAGACCCCCTTGATCAAGGAAAAGGGCCGCTTTCGAAAAGCCTCCTGGGACGAGGCCCTGGACCGGGTGGTCCAGGGTATTCAAAACATGGAAACTGATAAGCTGGCCTATTTACGGGGCAACGACTTTGTGAACTGGATCCACGAGGCTTTGTTCGACCACCTCGGCTGCCCCAAAGGGACACATCGGCCCATGTGCGACAACTCCAACCGCATGGCCAACGAGCACAACTTAAACGACAAGCGGCCATGGATCAATTACCAGGAGTCGGACTACATTGTGCACTTTGGAATGAACGAGCTGGCCACCTCCTACGGCCAGCGCAAGACAGCGGAGCTGAAAAAATCACTCAAGCGTGGGGCCAAGCTGGTGGTCTTTGATCCCCGCCGCTCGGAAACAGCCAAAGAAGCCACGGAATGGATCCCCATTATGCCGGCTACAGACGGGGCAGTGGCCATGGCCATGGCCTATGTGATCATCACTGAAGATCTCTATGACCACGACTTTGTGGCCAACTGGACCCACGGCTTTGAAGCGTTCAAGAAAAGGGTCCTGGGAGAGGAAGACGGGGTTGCCCGGACCCCGCAATGGGCGGAAGAAATCAGCGAAGTCCCGGCCGCGACCACGACCCGGATCGCCCGGGAGTTCGCCATGTCCGAGGCCAAGGGCACCATCTCCTGGGGCGGCCTGGCTCAGGTGCCCAACGGCATGTACTCAACAGCGGCCATCCAGGCTTTAAACGGTCTGTGCGGAACGTTCGACGCACCGGGAGGCCCGTCCCTGCCCTTTAAGCGCAAGCTGAAATCAGCCTGGGGTCAGGGGCAGGAAAAGCCTGCTGCCACACCTGCACCCAAGATCAATTCCTTTGACATGTGGAAAGGATGGGCTCCGGCCTTTATACTACAGGACGTCCAGGCCGGACGGATTAAGGGTCTGATCAACTATTACGGCGATCCGGTCCTGTCCTGGGGCAACCAGGAGGCCACTACCCAGGGCATTTTGGATATGGATTTCAAGGTCTCCATCGAGGCCTTTATGAGCAACACGGCCCTGCTCTGCGATGTCGTCCTGCCGGATGCGACCTGGCTGGAGCAGTCCTTTGTCAAGAATGAATGGCTCTATGAGGCCATGCTCATGTACTTTGCCCAGATAGTCCCCCCCATGTACAATACCAAGCCCATGTGGGAGATCACCAAGGAGCTGGCCGTGCGCCTGGGGCTGGGCCAGTATTTTCCCTGGGCATCCATTGAGGAGGCTGAACGTAATCAGCTGGCCGGAACAGAGTGGTCATATGATGAACTCAAGGCCAAAGGCTATATTATCACCGATCAGGCCGAATACTTTAAATATAAGAAATGGGGCTCCTTCAATCCGCCTGATGGCTACGGCTCCTCAGGTACGACCAAGACCGGAAAGTACAACTTTCTCAATCCAGTGGCCGAGGGAAAAGGGGTCGATCCTTTGCCGGACTACAAGGACCCGGAAGCCGAACTGCAGCCGGATGCTGAATATCCCTTTATCTTTGGTAATTTCCGGGTCTCTGAGCATGAGCACTGCTCTACATTCTCCAACTATGCCCTGATGAAAATGAAGGGCAAAAACACCTTGTGGATCAATGTCCTGGACGCCAAGCAGCTCAACATTTCCAATGGAGATACGGTCCAGCTTCAATCCCCCTGGGGGCAGGTGGAGCTGGAGGCCAACCCGACCTGGTCTATACGCCAGGGGGTCCTTGGTTCTGAGGGCGGCTTCGGACATATCCGCGGGCTGGAGGGAGATCCCAAGTTTCCCCAGTTTGGGGGCTGCAATCCTCCCGGAATCCAGAAGCCCAATACCACGGAGAAAGACGGGGGCACTCCAGTCATGAAGTATATCAAGACCCGGGTGGTCAAAAAAGCAGCCTGACCCGCACTTGATGCGGGAGCTTTTATAGCAACAAGAGCCGGGGCCAGCGGAAAAAGGAAAACCAGGATGACGACATCGCCAATATTCTTGCCGGCCTGTCGAATAAGGCTTTCAGAAAATCCTGGGCGCGGTTGAGACAGAAAGTGGGCGCCTTTCCCGGACCTGATCCGGGTAAGTAAACCCACTGTTGTGCCCCGAATGCCAAGGAACAATGAAAATCATCAGCTTTATCGAAGAGCAGGCCGCCATCAAGCAGATACTTAAAGCACTTGGGCCTGTGGTAGATCCGCAACACCGGCCCGCCGTCCACGCCGAATCTGAATATCGTCCGGGAACTGACGCATCCCTCCCAAAGGCCCATCAACATATGGTGGCCAGGAAAATATTGACACACAATGCCGACCTTGCTATCGATGATGATCGAAAAAGCAAGTTCTTATCCATCATTATCCATAGCGCAGATGAAACAAAATTGATTTGCTGATCATTATTCCGTTTCATTTTCTTGTATCATTGTGTTGATCTGGTTCGACTCCGGCAATCGTTTCGCCGCCATTGAGTTTCATGCGACCCTTTTCAGCACTGATTACCGCAAAGGGTTTTTTGTCTCCAAGGCCCAGGTTGATCAAATTCCTGGCCATGCTATGCCGGCTTTCCGTGCTTACCCGAAGCTTGCCGGAAAACCCCAGGTTCATCCTGTACCTGGCATCAACCTCTGTTAGAATCCGGTTGGGTTTCCCCTGGTTCATCGTATAGGAGATAAATGATCCCGCGTGAGACAGCTTCACACCCAATCCAAGAAAGCCGATACGTCCGTCCAAGGAAAAAATGGGGGTATTTGTGGCCGGATCCATGACCGTGCCGCTGAATTTCTTGCCGGAGAGGTGGCAGTGAATGTCGGTAACGAATTTGGGATAATTATAAATCTCTTTTCCCGCTGCCATGGCTGTTTCTGTGGTAACCGGCAGATTGATCACATAAGCGCCGATGGTCCAATTCCGGGCGTCCATAAACAGCTGGGGCATCAGCAAGGCCGGTTGCTTGTTGTTTTTGGGAAAACTGACGATGGCCAGGCTGACCTCGTTATAAGGACCAATATCGGACTGCCGGTATTCAAAAAAGGTCAGCATCACCGCGGCTTTTCCGTGGATGAACCGGCACGCCGTGAAATCCGTGTCCGCCAGCTTCTCAGCTGCTTTGTCATAGTCCAGCCAGTATAAAAAATGGGTATAGGAAAAGTCCGGATAAAAAATCGGGAGCAAGACATCCCCCACCGACGTTTTTCCAACCTTTCTTTCAACAGCCCAAAATCCATCCGAAGTCATGTTTATTGTCTCCTCCTGTGGGAATGCATCATGCTATCTTTATCTCAAATCCTTTTGGGGTTCAATGATGAACCCCTGCCGGACAAACCGGGCAAAAAAAGACTCCCAGCAGGTTCCCGTCAATAATCATCATTATGACACAGGTTGCCCATGCGCACAAATCCCCGCTGCCGACATGGCCCCGTCGTCTTTTATGAACGTCCGAACCACTGCCCATCCCCGGGCAGGATCTAAATTTATTTATTAAGCAACAATAGTCGAAAAAATTCAACGACCAGCCCCTGATCGGAAAAAAGATATTTTCGAAGACCCGCCAGAAGCAGGGCAAATTCAAGGCACTCCGCATCAATCAGCCCTTCTTCATCCTGGGAGACAAAACCGACTTGCAGGGCGGCCTCGAAATCACTCCGGGATAGATGGGTCCGGTCCAAAAATTCTTCCCGGGTAAGCCGTGTCTTGCCGGCAACGTCCCGGGAATCCGGGAGTGGCGGTGCCTGCCAGTCCCGGGACAGCCTCTTCACGACTTCATCAGCCGTGCCTGGTTCTTCTGAACACGCTCTTTCATCGATTTTGTCCTTAATGACATCCAGTGGCAGAAAATATTCTTTCTGCAATTTTTTGATGAAAAGGACCCGGTCAATGTACTGTTCATCATAATAGGCCATGTTTTTATGGGTTTTGTACGGCCGGGGCAGAAGCCCTTGTCGAATGTAGTACCGGATGGTAGCGCTGTTCACGCCGGCGGCATCAGACAACTCACTCATTTTCATAAGTCGTTTGCCCTCCCCCTGATTGCGGCGAAGGGGGACGTCTGACATGATTGGTGAATTTCTCTTCATAAAACCAGCACCAATGGTTTTTGGTTTTCGTTTTTCGAAAGGTGAACCGGCGGCAACCCGGATAAAGGGGCCACGCCGGCCGATCCGATCCGATTGCGGCCGTCACAGCAATTCCCTGACGAAATTGAGTTTTTTCATGGGCCCATGGCCCAGAAAAGCGTTCACCTGGCCAATGTCGCGGAACCGCTTTTCCTGTCCGAAATCCTTCATATACCCGACTCCGCCCAGGGCCTGAATTCCGTCCGGGGCCAGGTTGGCCGCCGCCTCCTGGATATGGATAGCGGCAGCCTGGGCACTGCTTTCCCATCCTTTTTTCCGGCTGTCAGCCACCCGACAGGCCTGGGCCAGCAGCATGTCCGCCACCTGGCTTTTGATGGCCATCTCCGACAAAAGCAGTTGCAGCGCGGACCAGTCTTTGATTTTCCGGCCGCCCTGCACCCGTTCACTGCAATAGGCAAAGGCTTCTTTCACCGCACCTTTCATGAGGCCGCAGGCCATGGCGGCAGCGGCAACCTGCATCACGGCGGCTGATTTCTTAAAATATACCTCCCCTTCCCCCTCCCGGCCGATCAGGGTCCCGGGAGACCCCCTCAATGTCAGATCCACCGCCGGGCAGGCATGCAGGCCGTGACTGACCACCGTATCGCCCACGACCATGTTCTCGCCCGGCGTGAGGGGCACCAGGAAAAAGGAATATTTTTGATTGTCGCCAAGGAGCGCGGGGATCAAGGCCTGGGCGGCCATACCGCCGAGCACAAGATAGTCCGCCGTGCCGGTGAGGGTGTACCTCTCCCCCTTTTTTCGGGCGACTGGCAATTGCCCCGTTTCTTTGGGGTTGCTCAAACTTTGAAAGGCAATCAGAAATTCGGCCGGGCTCGCGTCCGCCTCGACAATCTCCTTGAGCTCCGCCGTGGCGCCGGCGGACAGAAGGATTTGCTGCGCCAGCGTGTTGGTAAACAAGATCCCGCCCAGGCTGCTGTCTTCCCGGCAGATGTTTCCCAGGATCACGCACAGCGCGTCAATTCCAAGACCGGTACCACCGACATCTTCCGGCAGCATCAGGTGAAAAAAATCGAGCGCAAAGGCCTTATCAAGGACACTTTGGAAAAACTTGCCGAATGGATACTGATCGTTTTCTTCCCGATCCGGGGCCAGCATTTTCAACGCGAACTCCCGGCTTGCTTTGTCCAGAAGCTGTAACTCTTTATTTTCCGGGCTTGTCATGACTCTTCTCCTGCCTTTTTTTAATCGAACATTTACTGTTATTGCCATTTGACCGTCGGAGTGTCCCGTTTGACGGGCCGATCGATTCTCCCTTTGGCGTAACCCAGCGCGATACTGGTGACGGCCTTGTAAGGGGAAGCGATTCCGAGTTTTTTGCGAAATCCGGACATATACGGCATGGAAAGGGGTTCCATGGGAAGAGAGACGTAACAGGTGCCCAACCCCAGTGAATGGGCCGCCAGCACCATGTTCTGGGCGCATATGCCAACATCCAGATCGGGGTTGCTGATTCCCCGCTTGTCCTTGAGGATCAGAATGACCACGGGCGCGTCAAAAAACATCCGTTTGTTATGATTGTCCGCTTTTTGCATGGCCGTTATCGGCCGCGGATCAAAACTATTGCGTTTGAAATAACTGGCCAGAGTGAAAACCACGGTTTTCAGCCAGGACCGGCGCCCGTTTTTCGACAGGTACAGGTTTTTCAAAGGACGCAACAGCATCATGGCTTTTCTTTCCAGCTCCCGGATAAGCGCCGGGTTGGTGAGAACAATAAATTGATAGGGCTGACAATTGCCCGCCGACGGGGCGAAACGGCCCGCCTCCAGAACGCGGTGAATGGTCTTTCGGGGAATGGTTTTGTTCTTAAACAAGCGATTGCTGCGGCGGTTGTAGATAACCTGCTCGACCGCTGTCAGTTCTTCAGCGGCCCCTGACGGCTCCGGTGCCGGGGGGAACGGTTCGGGCAGAGCCATGCGCTTCTCCAGCAACCCTTTATACCGTCCGGACTGGATGCTGAATACACCGCCCATGCGGATGGCCTCGGCCGGACAAACCGCTATGCAGTTACCGCAATTCAAGCAGGCCTCCTCAAAACCACCGTACCCCACCGGTACCGGCACCGTGTCTTTCTCCCACCGGTATCCGAAGGTCGGGCAGGCGGTATAACATCGGCCGCACCGGGTACATTTCTCCGCGTCCACGTGACGGGTCGGAAATTGCATATCCGGCAGGTAGGCCCGGCGTAACGATTCAAACATAATCTTTCTCATAATCTTTCTCCTTGCCGGCCATACGACGGTATAAAAGTGCCGGCGGCACCGGTCCACTTCGCGGTTGGCGGGGTTGCATACCTAAAATGAGATCACGTTGGACGCGTCCGGGGAGAACGACTCCTGCAGGACCCGGGAAAGCATCTTTTCCGATATGGTTTTCGGTATTTCATCCACTACCTGAATGTAGGTGGGCAGTGAATTTCGTTCCAGCCCCAGCCGGCAGGCGTTTCGGATCTCTTCCAAATCCGGTTCCCGGCCGTTAAAAGCGACAACGGCCGCCACCAGGTCACTTTCACCCGGGGCACTGGACGCGGCCGGAACCCCATATACGCATACTTCCGACACGGTCTCGCATTCCCCGATCACCTTTTCCAGCAGATCGGGCTGAATAAAATCCCCCTGACGCCTCAGGCCGCCCCCTTTGCGGAAATCAAAGTAGAAAAATCCCTCTTCATCCCGATGGCAGATATCACCGCTGCGCAGCCATCCTCCCCGGGTCTTCTCCCGGGATTCTTTTTCCTTGCCGTGATAACTGACTTCGATTTTGTTTCCCCCCCCCATCCGACTGACCAGTTCTCCTCTTTCCCCCGGCGGCAGTTCATTGTCGTTTTCATCGACGATCTTCATTTCGATCAGCGCGCCGGGCGGTTTGCCGAATGACCCGACCGGCCCGAAGCCGGGCGGGTTATGGGCCAGCCCTCCTTCCACCGCGGCGTACCACTCGTGAATCCTGACGTTAAAACGGGTTTCAAAATCCTCCCAGATCGCCGGGGGCGTACCGGCGCTGATCACCGTTCGTACGGGATTATCGGTGTCATTGTTCTTGGAGGGTTCGTTGAAAATACCGGCCATCATGCCACCCAGCATGGAAAAGGTGGTGCAATTGTATTGCCGGCAAATATCCCAGATCCTGCTTTTGGTGAAACGTTCACTGATCACCGCCGGCAGCCCTTTGGCCAGGGCGGGGAGCAGGGTCACCGACTGGGCGTTGCCATGGGTCATCGACAAACCCGTATAGGGGATATCGTCAGGCTGATACTGCCACATGAAATCGGCCATCATGCCGTATATGACAAACCGATCCGCCTTCAGCACCACTCCCTTGGGGTCGCCGGTGGTTCCGGAGGTATGAATAATCTGGGCGGGACGGCCGGCTTCAAAGGCAAGCGTCTTGGGGGGGAGTTTCGGACTGGCCGCGGCCATGCGTTGGCTCAAGTCCGGGTAATCAGCAAACGGGGCAACCTGGTGATGGTCCCGATAGACGACACCCAGAATCGGTCGGCCCGGGATCTCTTCTTTGATCTCCTCCAACCCCGCGACAAACTGATCGCCGACAAGAATCCCCTTGGAATCGGTGTTGTTAATCTGGAAGGCCAGCTTTCGTCCCTTGGAGCGCGGGTCGATGGGCACGGCAATGGCGCCGATGGATACGGCCGCGAACAGGGCGTAAACAAATTCCGGGTGATTTTTGAGCAGGAGGGTAAAGGTATCGCCCTGGCCCACACCGGCCTGCAGCAAAACATGGCTCAGGCGATTGGTGTTGTCAAAAAGATCCTGATAAGTTATTGGTTCTTCCCGGCCGTCTTCATTGACGAACCGCAAAGCAACTTTGCGCGGATCACTAATTTTCAGTTTCAGGCCTTTGAAGATCGGCAGTTTGTTGATCGGTTTGGTAAACATAAACAATGGGTCCATCCTTTTTTCAGATTCGGGTTTGATTGTGCCGGCAGCGCGGAGGCTGTCTTTTGTCTAATGGCGGACCATTTCCTAGCCCGGATATTTCATGAAATTTTTTGAAAAGCATTACTTTATTATATTATTTCAATTATTTATACTGCATTTAGCAGTCATTCCAAAAATACAAATTGTCATTTTAGTTTTGCGGAATAAAGGCAATCTTATATCAAAAAATTTCACCCTGCGGGCGAGTCGCCTTGAGCGCATCTGCTTTGTTGCAGGACACTCGCGGTAGAAGATGTAGGGGCGGCCTTCAGGCCGCCCGATGATCGGGAAGGCTGAAGCCTTCCCCTACATTTTCGTGTCCTGCGCCTTGCAGATGCGCTCAAATCGACTCGTGAAATATCCGGGCTAGTCCCCGTCATCACACTGGAGAGAAAGGCAGACCGTCCCCGGACATCTCCGCTGCAAGAACCATTTGAAGACCTCCAGCCGGTTGATCTGGTTGGTGCCTTCATAGATCTGATACAGCTTGCAGTCCCGCATTATCTTTTCCGCCCCCTGGTCATGGCGGACCCCGGCCTTGCCCATGATATCCAGGGCCATGCGGGCGTTCTTCATGCCGGCATCGGTACCCACCACCTTGGCCACCGAGCCCCATCCGTCCGTCCGGGCGATTTCATCATCACTTTGCAGATCAAAGTACAATTTGCGGACCGCCCATGTCATCAAGCGAAGGCGGGTGGTCCGCGAAGCAACCGGGTTCAAGAGCGGGAGGGGGGTATATTTCAACAGGTAGTACACCGGTTTAAAGTTGAACAGCTTGGTCAAGGCATGCATCCCCACGGCGGTGGCGGTTTCGGTGTAGGTCAGACGGCCCACGGCCACGTTGTTGTACATTTCCGCCAGCATGAGCTGGCACCATTCATGATTGATCAGCAACCGGCCGTCCATTTCGGTTGTCTCGGCAAACGTCAGGGCGGTTTCCAGGGCCCCCCGGGCCGACCCCGTGCCTAAGGCGGCAACACCGGTTCGCGAGGCGGCCCAGATATACGACAGCACCTGCTGGGCCGTTTCCCGGGGCGACCGGGAGAGTCTGTCTATCTGGGTTCTGTCCAGGGCCACATACTCATCCGGAATAAAGCAGTTCCGGAAGACCAGTTCACTGGCCACGCTCGCCTTCTGGCCCATCTTATTCTCTTTTTTGCCAAAGGAAAAACCATCCATCCCGGTCTTGACCACCAGCACCGTCATGTTTTCCGATGCCTTCTCCAGATCGGTATAGGCATAGAGGATGTGCCAGGTGGCCAGATGCCCGCAGCTGATGAATATTTTCGTGCCGTTGACCTCGTAACCCCCTTCCACTTTCCGGGCCAGGCAGGCCAGGGAGCCCGCGTCCATGAATTCCATGACCTGGCTGTCCGTACCCGCGTCCGGTTCGGTCATGGCAAAGGAAATCAGACGCGGCTCGCCTGTTTTTTCTCCTTCGACCACATCCCGGGAGATCTGATCCATCAAGCGAACGTTAAACGTTGTCATCAGGCCGGTATACCCCAGGTAATGAACCCCGACGAGGTTGGCCAGGGAGGCACAGACCGAGCCCAGTTCTTCCAATAAACAACCGATACAGGAAAAGCTGAATCCCTGCCCGCCGAACACCTTGGGAATAAACAGGGTGTAAAACCCCCATTCATTGGCCTTTTTGACAAAATCCCAGGGCAGATAATCCGGCTCATCATGCATCTTCCAATCAAGCTCCAGGGCGTATGGCCTGGCCACTTCCTCATTGAATTTGCGGGCCAGGGCCATGATGGTTTTCATTTCCTTGATAATGCCCTTTGGCTGTCTGCCGGTGGCCCGCAGCCCACACATGATGTCATCAAACCGGGGTTCCTGGTTCAGCAATGCTTTCTTTTCAGCCCCTGAAATCATAATTTTACTACCTCTTCCGTTGTGGTAACCTGCTCCGCGTTTCCCATTGGCCCGACGCTCTTCTGACCGGGCAGGAAAAAGGCTGTCCTTTTTTTTCACCGCCGTTAAAAATCCGCCTGCAGTATGGTTATGACCATGGCCGCCTCTTCAATGCCGATATTTCCGCCGCCGTTTTCCGCCAGGGCGATCCGGGCGTCTGCCACCTGCCGCTTGCCGGCTTCTCCCCTCAACTGCCAGACCAATTCGGTAATCTGGGCGGCCCCGGTCGCTCCCACGGGATGACCCTTGGATTCCAGCCCGCCGGAGGGATTGATGGGGAGCTTCCCATCGATAGCGGAATGTCCTTCCTCGGCAAAAATCCCCCCTTCGCCCCGGGGACAAAATCCCAGGGCTTCGGTGTTGACTACTTCACCAAAGGCAGTGGCATCATGAAATTCAGCCACGTCGATATCCTCCGGACCCACGCCGGCGGTCTCATAGGCGATCTTGCCAAGCCGCTCCCCGATATCCGGATCACCAACCGCCCGATCCATGCCGCCGCCCACGACCGTTGCCAGAATTTTGACCGGTTTTGAAGCCCCCAGCTTCTTGACATAATCTTTGGAACACAGGATGACGGCGGAGGCACCGTCACCGACCGGAGAACACATGGGACGGGTTAAGGGATAGACCACCGGCGGCGCTTCCAGGATCTCTTCCACCGTGTAAGGTTGACGGTACTGGGCGAAGGGATTGTGCACGCTGTTATTGTGGTTCTTGGCGCTGATCACCGCCAGCTGCCGCTGAGTCAGACCGTATTTTTCCATATGCGCCCGCGTGCCCATGGCATATATTTCCATGAAGGCGCTGCCGCCCGTGGCTTTGGCCGCTTTGGCCGTCTTGCCCTCTTCTTCGGCCGCCTGTCGCTTTTTTTCCGCGTCCTCCTTCATCAACTTTACCATCATGTCGATCACTTCGATGTCCGCGGAACTTGAAAACAATTGCAACCGCTTGGCCCGGTCTTCCATGTACATCTTTTCCATGCCCAAAACCAGGGCCACATCATGAAGCCCCAGGGCAATGTCCATCCAGGCCACCTGCAAGGCCGTGGACGAAGAGCAGCAGGCATTTTCCACGTTGGTCACCGGAATGTCTCCGATCCCCATCGCCCGGAGCACAACCTGTCCCCGGATGGATTCCTGCCCCGTTACCAGGCCTTGATAGGAATTGCCCACAACCGCTGCCTGCACATCTTTCTTGCCGATCGCGGCATGCTCCAGGGCACGGTTGACGGCATCCGCCGATAAGGTTTTCATGGTTTTATCCATATGCTTGCCAAACGGTGTCATGGCGGCCCCGATGATAAAAACATCACGCATAATCACTCTCCTGTTGATTCTTTGGTATAAAAGTCTCTGACAAACGAAATTTTCCTATAACTTAGCAAAATCTGTGCCATAACTTTTTACTAACCGAACATTTTGTTTTTGTTGATTTTACAATAAATGGCCGGGAGGAAGTGTCAGCATATACACGTTGAAATGTTTATATTTGGACATTTTCTTGACCTTTCACTAAAGCTATGTTTACATGTGTATATTGACGTACAGGTATAGCCCGGCGGGCAAAGGGGAAAACCGGGCGCAGCAGATTCTTTCCATCCGCAGCCAAGGAATATACGGCATGAACAAATCCAACTACTCCGAAGAGGCCGCGCGCCTGAAAATGGACATGGCCTACCAAGCGCTGGCGGCCTCCGACCGAGAGGCCGCCCAGAACCATTTCCTCGATATTCTGAAACGCCTCTCCCCCCCGAACACAGACAACCAGAAAAACCAATTAATGATTACCGCCACCCTGGAATTGTCCAATCTGAATATCTTGTTGGGCAAAGGGTTCAAAGAAGTGGTTCCCTTTCTTCGGGCCAGCCTGGAAGCAAGCGAAAAACTGGGCGACCAGCGCTCCCATGCCATCCTCACGCTCCACCTGGCCCGGTTGTATTATTTTTCCAACCAACGGCAGGAAGCCATAGCGGCGTTTGAAGAAGGCAAAGCCAGGGTCGAAGAACTGGGGGATGACGATATCATGGCCCAGGCCGCCGAGTTTATCGGCCTGTATTTCTATATTCAGGGACTGTTTCGGCAGGCGGTAGAATACTTTGAAATCGCGATCCAAGGATTCGAGGCCGACCAGGGCACCCTGACCAGGAACCCCATGGCACCGATATGGCTGGGCTATTGTACCGCCTACCTGGGACAATACCACCGGGCCGTGGGCGTGCTTGATTATTATCAACGCGTTTCCATGGAACGGGGAGATCAGGCCCTGGCCGCCACAACCCGGGCGGTTCTGGGCATGGTCCTGCTGCAAATCGATAAGATCGACGAAGGTGCCGCCCATCTTTTCGAGGTGATCAAATACGCCCAGAAAATTGGCAACCACCTGGCCATTTATTTCGCCCGCGGGGGTATTGCCTATTACTATTATCTGCACGGCGACATCAAGGCCTGCCATACCTATATG
Source organism: Desulfosudaceae bacterium (assembly GCA_046483615.1). GTDB lineage: Bacteria > Desulfobacterota > Desulfobacteria > Desulfobacterales > Desulfosudaceae > CAYTQK01. Next base: position 19,899 of record JAWOCW010000048.1, on the reverse strand, counting down.
AGTCGCGCCCTGCAGGACGGGGAAAAAGCCGGACTGATCCGGCAATACTCTTCCCCCATCTTCCTCGAAATGGGCTTCACCCTGTTGAAAGCGGGGTTTTCTCTGCAGGCGGGCGGTGATTTACAGCTGGAAAGCCTGCGCATCATCCAGGAATCCAACATCCATCTCCGCGGCACCTTTCTGCGATTGATAGCCGTGCAAAAACTGGAATCGGGCGGAAATATTGATAATATCAAACAAGACCTGATCGCCAGTATCGAATGCCTGACGATCGCGGGAACACCGGTTCAGTTGGCCAAAAGCCGTTTTGAACTGATCCGGATTCTGCTGAAGACCGGCGATCGGGAAGAAGCCCGGCAACTGGCCCATCGCACCTGGAAGGACCTGGGCGGATACGGTAAACATTTTTATCCGGACGATTTGCGCCCCCTGCTGCCCACGAGCAAGGAAGCGGAGCGGGATGAAAAGTCCCGGGAAATCTTCTTTACCCGGTTCATGGATATTATTCAGGAAATCATGCCGGAACAAGGCACGGAAGCATTGTTGGGTCGCCTGGTCAAATCCACCAACCGGTATTTTGGCGCGGAACGGGGGGCTTTGTTCTGGTTTGAAGACAAAAATCAGAAACGGGCCCCGGCCCTGCGGGCCACCTGCAATATCACCGAAAAAGAAATATTCGCCGAAGATTTCCGCGCCAACCTGACCCTGGTTTTCACGACTTTTCGGGAAAACCGGTTGCAAATGATTCAAGGCGAAGATAAAGACACCGGCCCCTACACAAAAAAAGCCGTATTATGCCTTCCCTTCGTGGTAAAAGGAAAAGTCCGCGGGGTCCTGTACCATGACAACTCCTACCTGCCCGATTGCTTTGCCTCGCTGACCAAAGCCGAACTGAATCGCCTGATTCCGGCCCTGAACACCTATGTGGAACTTGCCTGCGGCCTGCGTCACGAACCGGAAGAAGGAGCCAGCAGCCCGGCCGGGGCCTCCGAACAGTCGACCAAAGAAGAAATTGTCGGCGGCAGTAACGCCTTGACCAGGATTTTAGCCCAGATCGAAAAGGTTGCCGTGACCGACAGCACCATCCTGCTACTGGGAGAAACCGGCGTCGGCAAGGAACTGATGGCGTGTCGCATCCACGACGTCAGCCCCCGCCGGGACAACAATCTGATCGTGATCGACCCCACCACCATTCCGGAAAACCTGGTGGAAAGTGAATTGTTCGGTCATGAGAAAGGTGCCTTTACCGGCGCCGACCGGCAAAAAAAGGGCCGGATCGAACTGGCCCATAAGGGCACCCTCTTTATCGATGAAGTCGGCGAGATCCCCCTGTCCCTGCAAGTGAAACTGCTGCGGGCCATTCAGGAAAAAACCTTTACGCGGGTCGGCGGGAACCGCACCATTGCCAGCGATTTTCGTCTGATCGCGGCCACCAACCGGGATCTGGCCGACGAGGTAGCGGCAGGGCGATTCCGGGAAGATCTTTACTATCGCCTCAATGTCATTCCCCTCATCGTGCCGTCTCTGCGGGAGCGGAAAAAGGATATCCCGCGCCTGGCCCGTCATTTTTTAAAACGCTATGTCCAGCGCTATAACCGCCCTGTATTTGATCTGGATGAGCGGCAGCTGGCCGCCCTGGTCGATTATGCCTGGCCGGGAAATATCCGGGAACTGAAAAATACCATTGAAAGAGCGGTTCTGCTGGCCACCGAAGATGGCCTGACCATTGATCAGCCGGCGGCTGTCAGAATTGCCCCGGCCAACGAAAGTCCCTTTGCGGACATGCCCACCCTGGATGAGATACAACGGCGCTATATCAACCATATTCTCGAGGCCACCAACAACAGACTCGGCGGGGCCAATGGCGCGGCCGCCATTCTGGGCATCAACCGCACCACCCTGTACAATCGAATGAAAAAACTGGGCCTGCGCTGACCGGACGATCTCAAAACTGGAATTTTTGAATGAGGCTGGCCAGATATTGCGCCATTTCCAGCAACTGGTGGGCGCTCTCCTTGACGTGCGTGCTGGTACCATCCAGGCGTTGGGAGGAATCGCTCAACAAGGCCACTTCCCGGGAAACGTCACTGGCCACGGTGGAGCATTGGGCAATATTCTGGTTCACGTCGGATACGCCCTGCGACATCTGCGCGACATTGGCGGCGATTTCCCGGGTGGAGGTGGACTGCTGTTCAATGGCGGAGGCGATGGAAGCGACAATATCATTGACGTTGTTGATGACCGTCACAATCTGGGCGATTTCCCCGGTGGCCGCCATGGTCGTTTGCTTGTTGTCTTCGATCTGCTGTTTAATCTGTTGGGTGGCCTTGGCGGTCTGTTTGGAAAGTTCCTTGATTTCATTGGCCACCACGGCGAAGCCCGTTCCGGCGGTACCGGCTCTGGCGGCCTCGATGGTCGCGTTCAGGGCCAGCAGATTGGTCTTGTTGGATATCGCCGTGATCACTTCGGTCACCGAACCGATTTTTTCGGCCGCGTTCCCCAGATCCTCCACTTTCTGAGAAACGTTCCGGGCTTGCGCCACGGCATTTTCCGAGGTCAGGCGGGTAAACTCGGTGTTGCTGGCGATCTCGTTGGTGGCCGATGTCATCTGCTCAATGGAAGCGGCGATCACCTGGATATTCTGCGAGGTCTGCTCCATGGTGCCGGAGATGGAAGTCATGGTGGCGCTCATCTCTTCGGAAGAGGAGGCCACGGCATCGGCGTTTCCGGCGATGGCGCCGGCTTTGTCCGTCATCTCTTGGGACAACCCCAGCAACCCCGCCGATGATGACTTCAGGATATCGCTGTTTCCGGCCACATCCTTGACCAGTTCCCGAAAGCGATTCATAAAGGTGCCGAACCGCTCCTTTAAAATCGAACCGATGGCGTCCTCCCGGCAATTTTCTATTCCCTGGCTGTTGTCAGGGAGATCGCCGGAGACGCTTTTCAACATCTGGGATATGGTGGCATTGGTGAAAACCAGGTTGTTTTTCAAGGCCGTGATCTTGTCCGCCAGGGCGATGGACAGCAAGGCAATAAACAGAAAAGAGCCCAGCTGAATGCCCCAGATGGTAAAGATATTGGCCGGTAAGATGCCAAAGCTTTTCAGGACATACAGAAGCACCCCCAGAAAAAAAACGGCGCAACTGCCGATAATGATGACCAGTGAACGGGTGAGCGGCAGGGTAATCAGGCCGACGACAATATTGACGACCGTGGTGACAAAGGCGAGCAAGGTCCCCACCTGAACGGCGATGTCATAGGGCAGCGGAAGCGACACCACCGCCCAGACCAGGTTGGGAAGGTAGCCCAGATACTTGGTGGTCAGGTCGATCAAGCTGCCTTTATGCTCATCATCAATGCCCAGGTAGGAGCGGAGAAAAATGACCACAAAGGCGACGGCCAGGCCCAGGAAAAAGGATACGCAATTGCTCCCCCACCACACCGCGTTGGGCCAGAGGTACTGAAAGGCGAAACCGTTTAAAACGAATTGGAACATATTATAAGTAAATATGAACAGCACCAGGTAGAGATAACTCCGGTCCCGGGTGATAAAAAAAAGCATCAGGTTGTAGATGACCATAATCACCATGGCCCCGTAGTAAAGCCAGAAGAGCGGGAAGTTGTGCTGGATTTTGCTGATATAATTGTCGTGCGAACGCATCACCGGGGCCATGGGCAGGGAGGTCTCCGTTTGGACCCGAAAAAAAAACAGCTGCCGGCCCGGATCCTGGTTGATCTGATACACGAAATCTTTGTCCTTGATTTCCCGCCGGGCAAAGGGATAGTGGTCGCCGGCCTCGATTTTTTTATAAAGACCGGTGGCCTGCGGAAGGTAGAGTTCGATGGTATCCAGCCAGGGATAGGGAATTTCCAGAATCCATTCCCGGGATTCATCCAGGGTATTGTCCACGGCAAAGCGGAACCAGTAGGCCGACGAGGTGAAACCGAAATTCAGGTTGTCGGTTTCCGATTGTTGCCATTTCCCCGGTGCAGGCCGGGATACCTCGCTGAAGGTCAAGGATCCGGAGGGATCTTCCCGGTATTGCAGGTGGCGGCCGAAATGGTAGGCATCGAATAATTTGTCCAGCCGGACCGGACGCAAACCGGACTCCCCGACAACACCGGTTGGCGCGGCCATGAGCGCGCCCGGAAAAAAGCAGCCCCCAAGAAGAAGCCCGCAGACCACCAGGCAGACGCACCGGGCGAACCTTGGGACACGATCTCCTGGAAGGGGAATACACACTTTCATGAACGGTTTTCTCATTTTCAGCCCGGATATTTCACGCGTCGATTGGGGCGGAGCGGCAAGGCGCAGGACTCGAAGCTGCAGTCAATCTACCGCTGCGTTAATTCACCTTCGTCTCCTCTTCACAATAGTAAAAAAAGCTTCCGCTGTTTCAGGGGCATCCTCTTCGGAAGAGGGTTCCGATATCATGTCCTCGGTCCGGTTTTGCTCCCCCGGCACTGGGGAGGCATCGCTTTTTCGCGCCATGGAGACAACCGGGAATTTCAAGGGAGGGCCTTTTGCCTGTTCGGCCGGAGCCGGTTCAGTTCGGGGGCTCGCCCCGGCGTCGCGCGCGGGACTGTTCTGCAGGCGCCAGGCAAATGCCTTCAGCCGGGTTTCATCGATCAGATCACCGTCATTATGAATAAAAAGCATCGGTATCTCGTTCTGGACGAATATCCGGTCGCTCTGTTCCGGGTAATCAGCCCGAAAGACGGTCGCCGCGGCATCCCGGCCGGACCCGCCCGGTCAGGCCGATGCAGGTTGCAGCGAGGATTTGATGCGTTCGAGCCCTTCCTCCAGCGTAATTTCCGGCTCATATCCCAGATCCTGGCGGGCCGCCGATATATCGAACCAATGGGCAGTGGAAAGTTCCCGGGCCAGAAAGGGAGTGATGATCGGTTCGGCCCGGATGCCCAGCATCTTGTAGATTTTCTCAAAAATCACGCCGCCGAAATATGCCAGTTTCGGCGACACCCGCCGGGTCAGCGGGGGAAGATCATACAGATTCATGATTTCATCAAAGATCTCCTTCACGGAAACGGGTCTCCCGTTGGTGATAAAATAGGCTTTGCCCCCGATTGACGTCCCGGGGGCGAGTTTATCGCCGGCCAGTACATGGGCGCGGGCGGCATTGTCCACGTAAACGAAATCAATCTGATTGCTGCCGTCGCCAATCAGACGGAGTCGGCCCGACCTGGCCTTGGCCACGATCCGGGGAAAAAGGTGGGGATCATCCGGACCGAAAATCAGGTGAGGCCGCAAGGCCACGGTGGCCAGAGATTCGCCGTTGGCAGCCAGGACCATTTGCTCCGCCCGGGCCTTGGTTTCCGGATAGGGGGCTTCAAAATGATCGGCATAGGGCACCGATTCGTCAACGCCTTCCAGATCACCACCGTGGAAAACCACGCTGGGCGAGGAAGTATAGACCAGTCGCGGGACGCCATGCTTGCGGCAGGCGGTAATGATGTTTTGCGTGCCGAGCACATTGACCGCGTAATACTCCTGGAAAGCGCCCCATATACCGGCTTTGGCTCCGACATGGTAGACGATCTCGCAACCGGCCACGGCCCGGTCCACGGCGCCGGCGTCCGCCAGATTTCCCGTCGCTTGGTCCACGCCCAGATTCTGCAGGGCGGGATAATGATTCCGGGAAAACGACCGGACCGTATCCCCCCGTTCCACCAGCTGACGCACAAGCGCCCCGCCCAGAAACCCGCCGCCGCCTGTTACCAGTGCTTTCATGTGATCTCCTTTTGCGCCCACAGCGCCAGTTCCTCCCGGACAATTTTGGCATTATGCCTCACGTCCACGGGAAACCTGGGATGATATAAAACCGTTTGAATCGACCGGGTGTGCTCATATCGCGTTGCCATTTCAAGAAGTTCACCGGTTAACAGCCGCTGCTCATCGCGGCTGAGTTTGACCTTTTTTTCCAGTTGAATGACAATCACCGGCTGTACCCGGTCGTTTTTCCGGACGCCCACCAGCGCGCTTCGGTCCACCAGGGAATGGTTGTCAAAGATGGCTTCGCACGGCAGGCTGTAAAATATCTCCATCCCCGTGTCTACCCGGTGCCCCTTGCGGCCGCACATCCACAAGCGGCCTTGATCGTCAAAATACCCGACATCTCCCATGCGGTGCCACACCGCCCCGGTCTCCGAATCGTGGATTTTGGCCAGCCGGTTCTGCTGTTCGCGCTTGTAATAGGCTTTGGTCACGGTCGGTCCGGTAACGGTGATTTCTCCCATTTGATTGGCCGGCAGCCGCAGGGACTCGGACCATTCCGGGATGGGTTCGTCGGAAACGGGGATCACGGCCACGTCCACGCCTTCTATGGGCCGGCCCACGCAAACACCGCCACCTTCCCGGGTGATCTGCCGGGTTTCCGTCAGCAGCTCCCGGCTGCCGATAATGCTTACCGGCAGGGCCTCGGTGGCCCCGTAAGGCGTGTACACCTCGACACCCGGCCGCAAGGCTTTCACGAACCGCTCCAGGGAGGACAGGCGGACCGGCGCGCCGGCGGAAAAAACGCCCCGCAGGCTGGGCAGGGTAAGATGGTGAAGGTCACAATAGCGGCCGATCTTTTCGATCAAAGCGGGCGAGGCGAACATGCTGGTACACTGCTGATCGTTGATGGCGGCAATCAGTTTGCGGGGATCGGCCGATCCGGGTTTGGTGGCATCCATGTCCGGAATCACGGCCGGCAACCCCATGCCGGGCCCCATCAGGGCAAAGGGAGGAAAAGTCGAAAGATCGGCATCCTCCGGCATGGGGAAGGTTGTGCGGGCCGGGTCCTGATCGGCCACCGACTTGGTAAAATCATGTAGAAATCGCAGAATGGAAACAAACAGCCGCTGGGTGAAAATCACCCCTTTGGGAACACCGGTATTGCCGCTGGTAAAAGCAATCATCTGCATATCGTCCGGCCGCGGTATGTCCATCAGATACTCGGCTTCCGTTCCCCGTTGTTTTAAAAAGTTAAGGGTGTATCCCCCCCAGAACAGTTTTTTCCCCACGGTCACGTTGATGCGGCTGGTCTTCCGGGCCCATCGCAGCATCACCCGGGCCGCGTGAGCCCGGGGGATGCCGATAAACGCCTCCGGTTCGGCTTCTTCAATGCACTTTTTGAGATTGCGGATCCCCATGCCGGGATCAACAAAAACGGGAATGGCCCCGATCTTGAATATCCCCGTCAAAAGGCAAAAGAACTCGGTAGAGGGGGTGACCATCAAAACAGTGTGCATCCCTTTTTTAATGCCGACTTTTTCCAGGCCATGGGCGATGCGATTGCTCTCCCGATCCACCTCCGCATAGGTCAGGGAGGCGTACTTCCCCTTGCCGTTTTTCATGCCGACCATCTGGACGACCACGGGCTTATCGGGATGCGCCCGGGCCAGGGAAGTCAAATGATCATTCAACGAGACGAAATCCTCGCCCGCTGGGGCGGTATCATCCGTTTGCGGGGCGGGCGCCGCCGGTCCGTGAACAATCTTTTTGTACAAAAAAGTTTTGATGCGGGGGATGAGCACGTCCGCGGCGTCTTCCAGGATATAATGCCCGCCGTCGGGAATGCGATGGACTTCCGCCTGGGGAAAGTGTCGAATCCACTCATCCAGGATTTTGCCGCAAAAGACGAAATCCTTCATGCCCCAGCCCAGAAACAGGGGGTGATCCCGGAGGAGCTTCAGGCGGCCTTCCATGAGGGTGCCCAGGTCATACCCGGGATCGTCGGGGCGCACCGGAATATCTTGAATAAACCTGTGGACGGACCGACGTTCGTTCCAGGATTGATACGGATAGATATAGCCCCGGGCCACTTCGGTCGACATGCGCTGCCGCGTCATACCAAGCATTATGGCGCCAAGGACAAAGGCATTCAGTCCCCGGATGAACAGGGCGCTGAGCAACGGGAACCGGGCCAGCGAGAGCGCCAGCGGCAATCGCTTGTTGACCGGCCAGATAAAACCGGCCGTGTTGAGCATGACCATACCGGCGATGCGCTCCGGGTTAAGGGCCGCGTACCCGGTCCCGATGAGACCGCCCCAGTCGTGGCCCACCAGGGTAAATCGATCCAGCTGGAGATAATCGATGAACTCCTCCAGATCTTTTAATCGTTGCGACGCGGTATACACGTAGCTGGTATCGTCGGGTTTGCTGGAAAGCCCCATGCCGATGTGGTCCGGCGCGATGACCCGGTACCGGGGCTTCAGCGCCGTAATCAGATTGCGATAATAAAATGACCAGGTGGGATTACCGTGTATCATCACCACCGGCGGGCCTTCGCCTTCATCCACATAGTGATATTGGTGGCCGCCAATGGGGGCGTATTTATTGACAAAGGGATAGAGGCTGGTGTCCAAGGCCTTTCTTGCCGATGTTTCCGGATCCGGCGAACCCATTCCTTCCTTTCCTGCTGGCTGTAGCATAATTGCCTCCTGGCTCAGGCGGCCTTGCGGGGCGTGATAGCAAAGGGACCGGACCGGGCGGCCGGCCATGGCTGCTTTCTGTCTATCCCGGACTGGCTGATCATCCACATCCCCGGAATGGCGCGCATGTAAACATCATGGTCTTAAGGCTAGCCCGGATATTTCATGAAATTTTTTGATAAATACTATTTTATATCAATATCTCAATAGGTTGTGATATTTTTTTGCTTGTTTCTCAAATTACAAATTGTTATTTGAGATTTATGGAATAACGGCAATTTTATATCAAAAAATTTCACCCTTCGGGCGAGTCACCTTGGACGCATCTGCGGCGTTGGCCGATATTCGCGGTAGATTACTACAGCTTCATATCGGCCGCCTTGCAGCTGCGCCCAAATCGACTCGTGAAATATCCGGGCTAGGCGGTATACACCGCATAAAATGAAGTCAATCCGGCACCAGCGCTGGCCAGCAGCACCGTGTCATTTTTCTGGGGTCCCCCCTCTTCCCAGAGCACATGCAGGCTAAGGGGCAAGGAGGCGGTATGGGTAATGCCGTATCGGTCATCGACCGTGATGACACGGGTGCCGTTGTTGAAACCAAGATCGTCGTAAAGTCGGTGACCCAGATTGTTGATCTGCTGCGAAGCCACCAGGAACTTTATTTGATCGGGATCAAGCCCCGCCTGGGGCAGATACCCCCGCGCGGACTGCAGCATGAACTCGTACAGGTTATCCGGAAAATCGGGCTGCTGGAAAATCTGGATATGATCCTTGCCCTTTTCCCCCCGCTCATGGGCGGCCAGCAGGTTGGCCCCGACCATGAACCCCCGGTCGTGATTGGCTGACGTCCGAAAACCAAAATGGGTAAACCCGCTTGCTTCCTGCTGACGGTCGTAGGTTAACAGTACCGCCGCCCCCACCGGCTCGTAGGGAAAATCCTCCTTTCTGGCCATGGAGGGGTGAATGTCTCCGGAAACGATCAAGACGCTTCGGGCCTCTCCGGTTTGCAAATAAGCGTCCGCCGTCTGCACCGCGTGCATGAATCCACAGGCATCATTGTACAGGTCAAAGCACATGGTGAAATTGGTGTGCTGACGGATGGGGTCGGGATTCAGACCCATCTTCTTCAGAATCAACGGGGCCATGGCCGGCTCCATGGTGTTCTCGTCATGGGCGATACCAACATTGATCAGCAGATCAACATCGGTCAGATCCATCCCGGCCTTTTCAACACAGGCAAGGCCGGCTTGCGCCGTCATCTCCAAAGAACTCAACGTATTCTCGGCAATTCCGGTAGCTGTAATCATGGTTCCCATTTAGTCCACCTCTAAATTTCCTAGGGTTATCAGCATCGCTCCGAGGATAATTCCCGAAGCCAAAGCTATCGGCAAAATCCTGGAACCCGGCTTAATTTTTCCTTTTTTCAATTTGTCATACAGCACCACAAAATGTGACGTGGAGGCGGTGTTGCCAAATTCCCCCACGCTGAACAAGACTTCGGGCTCATGACCGGAACCCGCTGATGACTGCATCAACGGCAGACAAAGCTCCATGGCAGACTCAATGGCGCGGGCGGAGGTCTGGTGGGGGATGATAAAATCGATATCTTCCGCCGAATACCCGTAGGACTCCATCAGGCAGGACAGATACAGTGGCAGGCGGTCAATCACTTCCTTGTGGATGGACATGGCATCCGTGTACATGACGACACCGGCGTTCTGTTCGCTGGGTTGGCCGATACATAGCTCCGCGAATTCCGGCAGGCACATTAAGGAGACCTCGTAGATCCCCTCGGATTCATTTCCTCCCCCGTCAATAATACAGGCGGCGCCAGCGTCGCCCACGGTCAGGGAAGCAAATTGCGGGTCAATCGGTTCGGATATCTCCCTGATGGCGGATTCCGCGATGGGGGTAATGCATTCGCCGCTGATGACCAGGCCGGTCTTGATGGCACCGCTTTTGATCATGTTACTTACGATGGATACCCCGGTCAGCATACCGGCGCAGGCATTGGTAATATCAAAATTAAGCGCGGTGTCCCGCATGCCCAGGTCGGTTTTTAAATTTTTACTGAAAGACGGAATCATCTGGAAAAACGATCCCCGGAAATGGGTAATGGAACAGCAGACAATCATATCCAGATCAGAAACCTGGTATTGAGATTTCTCCAGACATTTCAGGGCCGCGTCCCTCGCCAGGGTGTAGGAATCTTCCTGCTGCCCCCGCCACCTCCTGGTGTGAATACCGGTCAGGGCTTCCAGGTCGAACTGGGGCGCCGTGGCCATCTGATCGATCAGCTCCTGGGTGGTCACCACCTTTTCCGGCAGATAAACGCCGATGCTTTCAAAGCGGGGGATCAGGGTTGTCGTGCAGGCCAGATGGGGTGATCTTCGAAAATCTAAAACCTCGTTGAGGGTTTCGAATTGCATCGCCATGAAGATTCTCCTGTAAGACAAAAAGGTTGCGCTGAAGGTTGCCAAATTGACGGGTTCCTGCCGATTAAATAGCAAAATGCATGCCATCTCATTTTTTATTGATAACATATTGTTTTATTTGGATTTATTAAGATACCGCCGCGGACCTGAAAGGAGGGGGTGTTGATATGCGCACTCTTTTGTGTGTATATTTGGACAAAATACCGGCAAGGGGACAAGCCGGCAAAGAGATGACCTGAACATTGGCCGGGAGCTTGGCCGGCATGAGAGCGCAACCAGTTGAGATGTATTACTAAAATGATGGAAGAAGGACCATCCCGGAAAGAGAGGAGGCCGGTGGGGTCAACCTTGCCGATCCGAATCAAGACGGATGGAGATGGGACCGGGAGGGCGTTTTTTTTCAGGCCAAGAACCAGCCCGGATATTTCATGAATTTTTCCGATATATAAATGGTGAAAGTTCCATAAACAGCCAGTTACAATTTGTGTTTTGAAAAAAAGCCGGGAATAACCAATAACTATTTTAAATTTGATGGTCTCGTAAAAAGTAAACATCCTGGCCCAAAGGACCAGGCTTTGGGTTACCCCTGAAAGGGGTTTTGTACAAATCCAAATCGCTATCGGAATCGAGCTGAATTCAAGTTTGGACAAGAAAAAACATTATAAAAGGGTGTTAAAAAGTCAGCCTCAGTATTTGAACAACTTTGATCTGGTAAGGTAATTCCGGATGTATTTTAAGACAGAAGCAATGGGAGTGTCGCGAAACAGTCGGCTACTCTTCTGATTGTCAATGAAGCTGGACATTTGTTCTAAATTCATAATCCTGGAGGATGGCTTCTGCTCAGATAAACCGAGTAAATCGTCTCTGGAATTGATTACAGGCTGGTTTGTATCATATCCGGCCACAGCTTCATCCAATACCAGGCGTGCAATTTTTTTCTTCTGTGCCTTGGGTAGTCGCTTCCGTTCTGGGAACTCTTTTTTTAATTGCTTTATGACTTCTGTAGAATATTTTATTTTATTTTTTCCAGCCATGCACCCAGTTTCGGGTAAAAGAAAGTCGGTGCATTCAGTGAGGCGGTAACATCCATATGGCCTGTTCCAGGCATTTCATACCATTCATCATTAACATTATATTCTTTCGCCTCAATTACAGACTCTATCACCAATTCAGTTTTCACCAGACCGTCAAGTTCTGAAAGCAAGAAAAAGGACGGAACACTCATCAAATACATATTCTCACTATATGAGTACAAATCATCGCCTGCTGTTCCAGGATCAGGCGGCACATTTCGGTTTTTGTTTTCTTCACCATTTTTATAATGTTCCCGTAATGTCAGATGAAGTGCCATATCCACAAATTGCGATGCCCCCCGCATGTAAAAACTGCTCAGCGCGTACCTTGCAAAAAAGTCCTCCACATAATTATTGATGTTCTGTGGATTGGATATATAGAGCATATCCACAATTCCGGTTATATCAACAGGTGCCAATGCCTTGGCTGCCCCCATAACAACTTCGATGGCAAGAACGGGAATTGCGCCCAGTCTATGATCCCCCAGAAGGGTTACCATGATTTCATCAAAAGGGATTCTTAAGGGAAGCCCCTGAACGGCCCATGTAAGCGGGTTGTCCAGCAGCAATGGTGTTGCTATCGGGGTTAATCCGGCAGGGTCAATGCCAATAAAACCTTTTATTTCACTGTTTCTGATAGCGGCAAGAGCAGGGTCATTTTTCACATGTGGAATATATTTTCCGTCTGCTGCATTGAATTCGTCAATATCAATGTAGGCACCCTGGAGGTAGATTTCTGATACGATCGAGCCGGTACTATGCCCGCCGATAACAGGTTTTAATCCAGTTTCTTCTTTCACTTTTTCGATAAAGGCAGGGGTATCAAAACACGCCCAGATGTCAATGTTGGTAATATTGCTGCCGTTTTCACTTTTGTATTCCTTACGCCCTGTTCCCCTGTAATTGCCCAGCCAGACATCATACCCCTTAACCCATAGATAATGCGCAAGACTGTAATATTTCATTGGATCTTCTTCAATATAGGGTTCACCTATCGCCCACTCCGCGGCATCTGCAGGAAGTTCCATAGCGGCATAATCTTTCTTTTTTTCTTCGGAAGTGTGTACCAGGAATTCATTCATGTTACTCATGTTGCCGGGAAGCAATAATATCGGTTGCTGGTTTTCCCTGAAAGGTGCGTCCACTGCCGGGCGATACCGTTTCATTTTTAACGTGACGCCGTCTTCTGTAACAACTTCATGATAGTCATCACAACCAATAATCAGGCCTATGCCGAGCATAAAAAGCAAACCGATTGCTAAACAATGTATCTGTTTCATAAAAACTCTCCTCTTCTGAAGGTTAAAAGAGATGCAGCGCAACAAAGAAATTTGACTTTTTACGAAGCCATCAAATTTAATAGTTAAACAACTGCTGTCGAAAAAATTCATGAAATATCCGGGCTAGTTGACCACGATGCCTTTATTGTATTCCGCCCTGTCTCTGCCATTGGCTTTGGCCCGATAAAGGGCTTCATCCGCCCTGGCGATCAGATTTTCAAGTGAATCTCCACTGGGAATATAGGAGGTAGCCCCGAGGGAGACAGACAGCCGCAGATCACCGTCGATGTCGGGAAAGGACAAGTGCCGGGTCGCTTCCAGCAAACGATCCACGCAGATCGGATTACAGTCATTACAATCGATATTCACGAACAAAACAAGAAACTCTTCGCCGCCGAATCGCCCCAGGTAATCTTCCTTCCGGATATTCTTCTTCATTTCCTCAGCAAAGGCTTTCAAAACCGTGTCCCCGGCCGGGTGCCCGTACCTGTCATTAATACTCTTGAATCGATCCAGATCCAGCATGCAAAGCGTAAAGGGGATGCCGGCCCGGTCGCAAAACGACATTTCCCGTTCTATGATCTCAAGAATTTCCCGGCGGTTGTAGGTGTTGGTGAGGGGGTCTCGGGATGCCAGACGCTTGACCTGCCGGCGCAGGGTGGAGACATAATTGGCGATGTAGGAGATCCAAAATAAAGCGATCGCCATCAGCATGATTCGGACAAATTCAAGAATACCGTCAACCGCCCCGGGATTCCGATGGTGAAGCAGGAGCATGGCCAGGGTGTACAGCCCCACGGCCGAAAGCGCGACCAGCAGAAACTCCTTCATGCGCAGCCGGAAGATCCCGTACAGCGCCATGCCGATATAAACCGAGGTCATGCTGCCCCGAATGGCATTATTGGCATAATAGGCCGTCACTGTGGCCCAGCAGATAGCGACCAGCAACTGCAACACGGTCAGGCTGGGATCCTTGAATTTCAAGTTGATACCGGAATAAAACAACGACATCTCCCCGGCCAGCACGGTCACGAACAGCAGATTATAAAGAAGAATACCATTGAAGGTAATGCCGCGGGTGTATCCGGAAAAATAACAGATCATGGTGCCGATAAAGACGATTCCATAGCCGCCAAGGGCTAAGAAAAACCGGCGGATCCGGAGCGCCTGCCGGGCGTCGTTTTTGGGTATAATGCTTATCACAATCCATCCCTCCTTGATGAACCGGCGGAGCCACGCCTGGGTCGCTGGCCCGGGTTCAGGACGGTCAGATGCCGCTTACTCCCCCCCGGCGAAGCTGGGCCGAATCTCCAGATGATGTTTCCAGCGCCTCCCTGGTCTGAACGGCCAGCGCGGTCAAGACCTGGTCGGTCATGCCGCCGGTCCGCAAGACCAGTTCAGCCAACTCATGGTCTGCCAGGACCCGATCCAGCAGCCGCTGATCCGTGGCCAGCCGGGCCAGCAAGTGTTGATTGGCGGAATCTTTTATCTTAGTAGGATACAGGGGGGTTTGCAAATATTTCTTGATAATCGCCCCGGCTGTGGCCGTCAGCCCTTCTTTGGCAGCGCCGTTTCGAATCGCGATCTCCAGCAATTTTCGATCGGAAATCACCATCTTGATAATGTCCGGGTCCGTAATATGTTGGCGCAGAATGGACGAGGTGATACCCTTGGTGATACCGATATTGCTCGCAGCAAAAGGACTGGCTGTCCGATATTTCTCCTCCCGGACCATCTTTCGCAGATTTTGCAAGGATTTATAGGGCACGGACTGGGTGACCATGTTCACGGCCGTTACCGGCAAAACCCCCCCGGTTTCCACATGAAGGGTAAACGTCACTTCGGTGGTGTCATAGGTTTTGTATACCAGCTGAAACGTCTGGGCCATGCCTGGAAGACGCACCAGCCCATCTTTCTCCGGCACCGCGGAATTTTTGATAATCTCGCTGCGGGTCGTTACCTCGCCGGTACTGGCATCAAGGGAAGTCTTTGCCTTGACGACCGCGTCCCGATCCTGAAACGGAAAAGGAATATTCATTACCAGGTAAACATCCATATTGTCGGCGTCATACTGTTTAAGGACGCGGGCTTCTTTCATTGTGGCCATCCATTCGGGGTAGGCGGAAACATCCCGAAGGACCTCGCCGACAGTGGCCATGACGGCATTGATCTCGCCTACCGCCTTGAAAGCGTGGTAGCGGGAGTCGGCCATGTTCTTTTTATACAGCCGGATTCCCTTGGTTTCCTCGACCAGTTCCCAGCTGTTTTCTGCCGCCGCCGGTTGCAGGCACAGAAAGAGCAAACAACCGACTGCCAATGTAGTTGCAAAGCATTTATTCATCATTCCTCCCCGCGATGTTCGCTTGACACCGCTGATTTAAGTGCGCGCGCCGGATCTCCGGATACCTGCGCCCCCCAACCCGGCTGGTGTATGGCTGCCTTTTTCCATCTGCAAAGATGTCGATTCCGTTGCACGCACATCACTGAAACAACCTCCGCCTGGTCTTCCCCGACCGGCGGTGATCAGGAATGTTACGGCTTTCCTGATATCGAAAGCAAAATATGTACCATTCTTTTATTGTAATATAACTTACTGATTTCATTGTTTTTAAGCAAAAACATACAGTCGCCGTGTCATTATATCAACGGTAGGCCGTTCACATATGAACAGATACGGTGGAAATTAGCATCCACCATAAAACCCGACAACTCCCCCGGAGCCACGGCTTCGCCCCTTGGCCATGCCGTTGCTTGCTTGTCCGGGGGCCAAAAATTTGCTGATAAACATTTGAAGTTTATTAATCAAACAACCATCCGGGCTATAGTCGAAAAAAATCATGAAATATCCGGGATAGGCAGCGCTTATGTATTTTGCCCGCTTTCATCCCATCAACAGATAGCCTTTTCTCCATTCCGCATCTGGGCCCGGACTTTTTCCATGGGCCATAGCGAAGCCATCTCCCGTTCAAAATCATCCAGGCTCAGGTTGAGGTCACGGGGAAGAAATTCAGGCGGGGTGTGGGCCCTTTTGTGTAAGGTATTTTGCGATGGCCGGCCCGCAGGAAACATTGAACCCGCTGTGATGCCAGACCATCATGTTTTCGATGACCCGGTCTGGCAGGCCCTGGGCTTATATTTCATTGAAGCTGCGGGAAATGATTTCATCTTTCATCTGCGGGGAGAGATCGTTAAAGTAGGCCGAATAACCGGAAACGCGGATAAGCAGGTTGGGATAAAGATCGGGGTTGTTCCGGGCAGCCATAAGCATCTCCGGATCGATCATGTTGACCTGGGCCTGCATGCCGCCCCGCTGAAAATAAACCTTCAGAATACTGCCCAGGGCATTGCGTCCGGAATGGTCGGCAAAGGCGGCGGCTTGAAATTTGACATTGAAGTTGATGCCGTTGGGAAACCGGCTGTAATCGATCCGGTTCATGGAGTTGACCAGGGCGGTGGGGCCTTTTTTGTCGGCCCCGTTTTCAGGCGCCATACCCGAGGCAAACGGCTGGCCGCGTAGGCGGCCGTTGGGAAGGGCCCCCACGACACTGCCGAAATGAACATGGGTGGTGTTGGAATAGATGCCCGGCAGATACGGCCCGCCCCGGCTATTTGTCCCCAGGCCGGTTATGGCCCCGGCATAGTCCTCGGCCGCGTAGCGGGTGAAATCGTCCGCCTCCGGCAGGTCATTGCCGAATTTCCCCAGCCGCAGCAGCCGCGCCCGCAGGGCGGCATCGCTCAAGTTGTCTTTCAACCCGGCGATCAGTCCCTCCAGGCTGCTTCGCTGGTCGGTAAACACCGCCTTGTGGATGGCATAAAGCGAATCCCCGACAGTGGAGATGCCCACGCCCTGAATGCCGGAAAAGTTGTAGACGGCCCCTCCCCGGGTGGAGCAGACGCCTTGCTCAAGGCACCCTTCCAGCAGCATGCTGGTCATGGGGGTGGGGTGATGTTTCGCTTGGGCCCGTTCAACGGCCCGCAATTCATTGATCAGCTTTTTGAGCTGATGCCGGCGCTGGGCTTCATAGGCCGCCTTGACATCATCGATGGACTGCATCCGCGATACCGGCGGGGTTTTCGCGCCGATACGGATTTTCGCCCCGAACTGCCGGCCCTGGTTTAAAGCCAGCTCCAGGGCCAGGGGAAGATTGACGATGGCGGCATCGGTCGACCCCAGGGTTTTCCCCTGGCAGGTGGGTTCAACACAGCCGATGGCCACGTAATTTCTGGCATCGGCCAGGGTGTATCCGGCACCGGTCATGGTTTTGATGATGATGTTGTCGTTATACAGGGCGGGCGCGCTGCCGGTGCCCGTATGGATGCGGATGACCTCGTCGAAAAAATCGCCGGGGGTGGTATCGTGAAGGCGGACATGAAAATTGGGCTGGCGCATCCGCAGTTCATCCATGATTTCAAGGAAGATGTAACTCAGTTCATTGGTCGCGTCCCGGCCGTGTTCGTCCACTCCGCCCACGGTGACCACCTGGTAACTGGGCAGCCCCCCCAGGGTTTTAGTCAGAATATCGGAAAAAACCGGGACGGTCTCGCACATCTTGATGCACAGGGCGGTCAGGATTTCGCCGGCCCTTTCCCGGGTGAGGCGGTTGCCGGCCACATCTTTCTGATAATAGGGATAGAGGATCTGGTCCAGCCGGCCGGGGCAGATAGTTTCTCCCATGCTTTCCTGGAACAGGGCAACCTGGGTGAGCATCAATGACTGGACGGCCTCGTGAAAGGACCGGGCGCCGTGTCGGGGCACGCGCCGGCAGGCAGCCGCGATTTTTTCAAGCTCGCTTTTCCGTTCCCGGTCGGTTTCCACCGCAGCCAGGCGTTCCGCGCAGGCGGCATAACGGTCCCCGAAATCAGCCAGGGCGTTTGCGGATATGATGACCGCCTCGAAAAAATCGCGCTTTTGCGGATCATCCGTTTCCTGCTGCTTTTTTTCGGCTTCTTGTATAATCCCCTGGGCGCCGACCCGGAGCAGCTTTTCATAATCCGGTGCCAGATGCGCGATGCCGCCGCTTTCGTAAACCTGGTACTGGCGGGCGGTCAACTGTTTCCACCCGAAGGCCGCTTTTTTTATGGGCGAGGCAAAGGCCTGCCAGGGGATGTTTCGGGTCAGCCAGAAAGGGATGATGACAGCCAGTTTTCTGCGGTCCCGGGTCGAGGTTGCCAGGGGGTTTGTTTTCCGCTTATGAAATTTTGAAATTTCCAGCAGGGCCGAGATCCCGGCCAGTTCCGGATAAATGATGCCGCCCACGCGTCTGGAGGTGTAGTTGCCGACAATGATTTCTTCGGGATAAATATGAACGGTCTTGTTTTCAAGAACGTGACGCGTGGCTTCGGCAATCCGGATGTCAGCGGGTTTTTTCCGGTTTGCCCGTTGCCTGAAGTAGGCTGTCCACAGAAGCGCCCTTTCCGGGCAGATGCCGGGTTTTTCCCGGTGCCGGGCGTTTTTCAGCCGCAGTGTTCGCTGGCTCATTATTTTGCTTCCTTTCCACGTAAATTGTGGCGTTAACCCGGAATTCGGATTTCCGGGGGTCATCCTCAGGTTTGACCGGGGGATCCATTTATTCCTTCCCTCATCCCTGCCCCTGCCCCCATAATCTCTTTGATGCCCATTTCGGCAAAAACGAGCAATTCTTCCATCGCAAAGGAAGCATACCTGTCGTCTCTCATTTCCAGGGCATTCATAAGCCTCTTGTAGAACGGTCTTATCGCTTCTGCGTTTCCAGGAATTTTGTAATAACGATTCAAATAAAATCTAAAAATCGACCCGATGGAATTAAGTATCACCTGGATAACCGGATTCCCGGCAATTCTTATGATCTCCATATGAAAAACATAATCCGTTTTGGCAACGGTTTCCGGGTCTTGCGCATGCAATTCCATTTCCGAGACAAGGGCGTTCAACCGGTGAATCTCTTCCGCTGTAATCTTCTGCGCATTTTTTCCTGCCGCATAAACCTCAATAATCCTTCTTACATCCAGAAGCGCCAGAAACATTTCGTTGTCAACTTTCTCACTGTTTTTGATAATATCGACCAGAAGATCGACGGACGCATTTTCAAGATAATGGTTCACAAAGGTCCCGCTTTGGGGAACGGTTTTTAAAAAACCAAGCTGGCATAGCTGAGTAATAGCCGACCGGATAGTAACCCGGCTGACATTATATTTTTCAGCAAGCTCCCTTTCCGCGGGCAAACGGGTCCCGGGGGGCAATTCCCCCCTGATAATCTCCTGTTTAATTTTAAAAACAACCTGTTCTGTTAGTGGTGCGTCTTTTTCCATTGTATCATCCTTGGTTTTGGTAATACCAAAATACCAAATGACAGTTAAAAGTCAACCCAAAAAAGTAATTTTCACTAGTTACGCCTATTATTGGTAATACCAAAAGCTGCAACGGCCATCAATCCGCACGACCGGACTGACTTCGGGGCATACAAGCCAAGAAACCCGGCACCAGCCATTATTTTCAACATGTGGTGACCTCAAAAACATTAACACACAAGGCCGTCCTTGCTATAAAACGAGCCCGCCCTGTTTTGCGCCAGCATTGATATCGGGTCGCTGACCGCCGAGCGGTCAGCGACCCGGACGTTAACATCATGGGCGTGGAAACCATGAACGTCTTGTCCAATCCCGTGGATTCGGCCGAAGCCATCCTGGTCCGAAC
>JAWOCW010000366.1:0-3763 GCA_046483615.1 Desulfosudaceae bacterium | reverse complement strand
CGGCCGGTTTCGCCCTCATCTTCATCTATTTTTTTATGTTTCTGGATTTTTTCCCTTTTTCCAGCGGCCTGCGGCATGACTTCGCCCTGATGCTGCCGCAGCTGCTGGACGGCTATTTCTGGTTCCGCAACAACGGCCTTTCGGAAGTTTTCTGGTTCTCGCCGTTTCTATGCGGGGGGGTGCCGGCTTTTGCTCATCCCATCCATTTTTTTTATTCAGTTCCCCAGTTTTTAACTTTTCTAATAGATCCTTTTCTGGCCGTGCTTCTGAATTACCTGATATTCGCGGCCGTTGGGTTCTGGGGGCATTATGTGCTTGTCCGGCGGCTTCTTGCCGCCGGCGTTTTCATCAGCCTTTTCGGCGCCACCCTGTTCATGTTTAACGGGTTTTATACGTATCGCTACATCATCGGCCATTCCACCTATCATTCTTTTATGCTGGTACCCTGGTGCGTGCTGCTGCTGACGGATCCCGGGCTGACTAAAAAGGACGGCCGGTGGCGCGGCAACCTGGGGGCCGTGGCGGCAGTGGCCCTTATGATCAGTTACATGGTGCATTCCACCTTGCAGACCCTGATGCCGCCGGTATTGTTGAGCATAGCGGCGACCAGTTTGATCTGCGGCCTGGTGCTCGGCCGCCGTTTTTCCGTCCGCACCTGGGCGCTCCGGTTTGCCGGGGCCGGCCTGCTGGCCCTGGGAATATCAGCGGCCAAGCTGAGCGCCGTGTTTCACTTTCTTGGTAATATGCCCCGGACCGGCTATCTTCTGCCTCAATTTACCTCTCTGGTGGATCTGCTGAGCGTTCTGGGACGGTCTCTTTTTTTCTCCCCGGCCTGGGAGCAGGCCCGGCAATCCATGATCAATATCCAGTTCGAACTGAAAAGGCACGAGTTTGAATTCGGGGTAACCTTTATTCCGCTGATAATAATGGGCGCGGCTGTCATCGCCCTGGCGGCATCTTTGCGAACCGGCCGTGGAAAAGGGATCAAGGAGCGCTTGAGCGGGCAGACCATTCTGCTGGGCGGCCTGGTTATGATCCTTCTGGCGCTGCCGCTGGCCGTTAACTATTATACGCCCGCCTGGAACCGTTTTTTAAAAACAGTGCCCGTTATCGGCAGCAGCACTCAATGCACGCGGTGGTTTTGCGCTTACATCCCGGTGATCACCCTGTTGACCGCCCTGGCCGCCGTCAAGACACCCTTTTTGAAAAAATTTCAGAAAACCGTCGCCGTGGTCGGTGTTATCGGGATTATAACCCTGAACCTGGTCGCGGATACTTCTTACTATCGCCGGGAGTCCTATTCCCCCCTGCCCATCATGGCGGCTTACAACAAGGTTCGTCGGGGCTATTGGGACCCTGCTGTCACCCGGATCGGCGTCTGCTCGGACAGGTCCGGTCGGCCCGGTGTGCCGGTGCACCGCAATGACGGGCTGATATTCGGGGTGTCCTCGCTGATATGCTATGACTCGGTGTTTGGTTACGGGCTTGAGAACCTGCCCTTCAAGCAACTGGAGCCGGGGCCGGTTTTCAAGGAGAAAGACGGTTACCTGAACATCAAGAATCCCGCCTGTTACGTTTTCCCGGAGGCTAATGATTGTCAGCCCGGCGATCATTTTACGGTGGCTGAAAAAGAAAAAGCCGAGGCTTTTACCCGTTACCGGCCCTATGAATTTGAGATGCCCGTGCTGCAGAAAATCGCCAACTGGTTGACGCTGGGCAGCTTGAGTCTTTCTTTTATTCTCCTGGCCGGGTGGGGTCTTGCTTTGCGGCGACAAAAAACTGGGTCCACAACAGAAAATCAAAAATAGTGCCGGACAATCCGGCGTTCAGCCGAACGGCCGCTTCCCGGGCGGCCGGTATCGGGATTTCCGCCAGGACGGGCAGATAAAGGCCGGATTTGTGCGTTTCCATGATCTTGAAGCCGGTCAAGGCCAGCCGGCGTCTCAGTTGATTGTTGGTCATCAGGTTGATATGACCGGTCGGCAGGACCGGTTCCCGGTAGATCGCCCTGGTCAGCGGCAGAACCGGTTTAAGCAGGGCGACCCGGGCTACCATCTCCAGAAGGCTGAACGGTTGCGGAGTGGTGAGTATCAAAAACCCGCCCGGTTTTAAAATCCGGTGAATCTCTTTCAGGCAGTCCCCGGCCTCGCTGACATGTTCCAGCACTTCGGAACAGACCACCAGGTCAGCCCGGTCGGACCGGAGAGGAAACCGGCGGATATCTCCGGCTGAAAAAGAGATGTTTTCTTTGGCCGGGATCGTTTGACGGGCATGGTCTAAAAGGGCGGGCGGGGTATCCAGTTCCACCACCAGCTTGAATTTTTCAGACAGGTTTTTCAGTAAGACGTTACTGCCGGAGCCGGCGTCAACGGCTATTTCGCCGGTAGTGGGAAAATAGCGGGCAATGGCCTTTGCAATCCATTGCCGGCGGCTCTGGTGGAGCCACTGGCGGGTCGGATTCCGGGAGGAATAAAGCGTCTCCTGAAGCCGGATGGTTGCTTCGGTGCGAGGATTACTGCCGGGGCGGGTCGGGAGGTCCATCTGGCTCCTTTATTTCCCGGACGATAAACAGGGGCCGGTTTTTGGTTTCAATAAAGAGATGCCCGATGTATTCGCTGAGCACGCCGATGGAGATGAGCTGCACCCCGCCCAGAAACAGGATCAGCATAACCAAAGAGGCGTACCCGGGAACTTCGCCGCCGAGGAAGATGGTGTAAAGAAACACGTACACCCCATAGCAGAATCCCAGCAGGGCCGCCGCCAGTCCGGCCACCGTCCATATCCGTAAAGGCAAGCGGCTGTACGCGGTGATGGCGTCGATGGCAAAGGCGGCCAGGCGCAGAAAA
This sequence comes from Desulfosudaceae bacterium, assembly GCA_046483615.1. Lineage (GTDB taxonomy): Bacteria > Desulfobacterota > Desulfobacteria > Desulfobacterales > Desulfosudaceae > CAYTQK01. The sequence goes on along the minus strand of JAWOCW010000366.1, from coordinate 917 downwards.
TTCCATTTGGAGCGGCCACCCTGCCGTTCTTCTCTGGTATAGTGGACAAATTCCCGGCGAAAACCGATCCAGTTGATGAGCCCCTTGAAGTAACGGGTTTTTTCGGGAAAGCGGTTGACAGCCTCGATGGCCCGGCGGTTCAGCAGGCACAGGTCGCCGCTGTCCGGCGGCATATCGCTGTCTGAGATGGTCTGAAGTAATTTATAAAACAGGCCGGTAATGACGGCCCGGGGGAGCGTTTCGCCCCGGCGCTGATCGCGGACTCCAATGACAATATCGGCCCCGTTCCGCCATTTTTTAATCATTTCCGGGATTATTTCCGGCGGATCCTGAAGGTCGGCGTCGATAACAATGGCCGCCTCTCCGCGAATCCTTTCCAGGGCGGCAAAAATGGCCGTGTCCTTGCCGAATCTGCGGGAGAGGGAGATGAGGGTGATGTTGGCGCGGGTCTCCCGGAAGGCCAGCAGTTTCTGCCAGGTGTCATCCCGGCTGCCGTCATCCACGAAAATGGCTTCCCAGGTGCCGGCCGCCGTGTCCAGCGTCTTTTCCAGCCGTCCGATGAAATCAGTAATAACATCCGTTTCATTGTAAACCGGAATGACAACCGAGAGTTCGGGGCCGGAGTTGACAGGGTTCATGAAATAACCGGATTAATTGTTCAGATTAATTGTTTTGGTTAATTGTTCAGGTTAATATCGAGACGATAGGTGATAATCCTTTCATCTTCAATTTGTCCGACAATGGTATGAAAACTGGTTTCAGAATCAAAAATAAAAGGCGCGTCCAGGAACATAAAGGAGGTGTGCCCCTCGTGTCCATCCACCACAAGTTTTGTTTTGTCCAGGGCGTCGCCTGTCCGGGCCGCATAAACCAAGTGATTCCCTTCGGGGCTAAACACCGGCGAATCAACAGGGTGG
>JAWOCW010000333.1:0-7253 GCA_046483615.1 Desulfosudaceae bacterium | reverse complement strand
GTTTTCCCCGCGGCGCACGATCACCGTGACGACCTGCTTTTTCTTGTCCACCTCCTCCACCACGGCCTCCGCCGTCAGGGCTTCACCGGCCTGAACCGGCCGGGTGAACCTCACCTCGGCCCCGCCCAGAACGACGTGGGGATCGTTGACCGCCAGCATGGCCGCGTAGTCGGCCAGGCCGAACACAAATCCGCCATGAACCAGGCCCTTGTCGTCCACCGCCATGCGTCCGGAAGTGGTTAAGGCCACCTTGCTCCGGCCGGGAGCCAACTCCAGAGGATGGCCGCAAAGCTCCTGATCCGCTTTTTTGTGGGTCGCGATTTTCATGATAATAATTTTCCTTATTAACTCCTCTATTAACTTCCCTGTTACACCGGAATCTCGATCCGGTGGGTCTCCGGCTCAAGCTTCCCGATAATCGAGGCGTGATAATGTTCTTCCCGCAGACCGCGATAAAGGCTGTAACACATTATCAGCAGAACCACGGTAAACGGCAGGCCGGTGGCGATGGAGGCGCTTTGCAGGGCGACCAGGCCACCGCCCATGAGCAGCGCCCCGGCGCAAACCCCTTCCATGACACCCCAGAAAATGCGCTGGGGCACCGGGGAGTCCAGTTTACCGCCGGAGGTGAGATGATCGACCACCAGGGACCCGGAATCAGAGGAGGTCACAAAAAAGATCGTCACCAGCAGCACTCCTATCAGGGAGGTAACCGAGGTAAAGGGGAAACTTTCCAGCATCACGAACAGGGCGGTGGAAACGTCTTTGCTGACGGCGCCGGCGATATCGGCCGCCCCGGTAATCTGCAGCCACAGGGCGGATCCCCCGAAAGAGGACATCCACACAAACGAGAGCAGGGTCGGAAAAATCATGACCCCCAGGATAAATTCCCGCACGGTCCGGCCCTTGGATATCCGGGCGATAAACATGCCCACAAAGGGAGACCAGGAGATCCACCAGCCCCAGTAAAAAATAGTCCAGGGATTCTGCCAGTGACTCCCCTCGGCGCCGTAGTAGGTTTCCACCCAGAAGCTCAACTGCGGCAGGTTCTGTAAGTAAAAACCGATGTTCTGCGTAAAGGCTTTCAGGATATAGACCGTCGGTCCCGCTATCAGCAGAAACAGCATGAACACGCCCGCCGTACCCATGTTCGCCAGGCTCAGCGTTCTGACCCCCTTGTCAAGCCCGGTGGCAATCGAGATAACCGCCAAAAAAGTAATAATCCCGATCAGCAATACGCCGAATTCCGGTGAGGACGGAAAACCGAACAGGTAATTGAGTCCCGAGGCCACCTGCTTGACACCCAGCCCCAGGGACGTGGCCAGGCCGAACAAGGTGGCCATGACCGACAGGATATCAATGATATTACCCCAGACACCGTAAATTTTATCCCCCAGAAGTGGATGGAAAACAGAACGAATGGTCAAAGGCAGACCGCGGTTATAAGCGAAAAAGGCCAGAGACAGGCCGACCAGGGCGTATATCCCCCAGGGATGGATGCCCCAGTGATAATAGGTCAGCCCCAGAGCGACCTGGGCGGCCTGGGCGGTTTCCCCCGCCACGTCGAACATGGGCGAAGGCGTCATGAAGTGAAAAATCGGCTCGGCCACGCTCCAGAACATCAGTCCGATCCCCATCCCGGCGCTGAGGAGCATGGCATACCAGCTGGGATTGCCGAATTCCGGAACCGCGTCCGGCCCGCCGAGCCGGATTTTACCGAAATCGCTGGCAGCGATCAGAATCATGACAATGATAAAGAAATTGGCTGACAGGATATAAAACCAGCCGAAGGTATCGCCGATGACGTCCAGCATTTGCTGAAAAAAAGCCGCCGACTGCTCCCGATAGATAATCGTCAATACGATAAACAGCAGGACCAGTCCGCCCGAGACCAGGGAGACCTGGGGATGAAGATCAAAACCGAAGCGGGTCCAGTTGTTTTGTCCGGGCCGGTAACCGTGAGATTCGTCATAATAACTGGAAGTGGGAATAATCTGCAGGCCCCGGAACGTCCGCCGCTGGTTGATGGCCTTTTTTTTCTGCTTCTGATACTGCTCCCGGGCCATTTCCATGGCCTTGCGCTGGTAACTCATCTCCTTTTTTTTCTTTTTCTTGCCCTGCTCTTTTTCTTCCATGGTTACCCCCCCAACCCGAATATTTCATGAAATATCCGGGTTCAGCCGGTAAAACGTTCGCGCAGCTCCTTTTTATTGATTTTGCCGACGCTGGTCTTGGGTATTTCCTCGACGATCTCAACCTTGTCCGGCACGCCGTATTTGGGAATTTCGCCTTTCTCCACAAAGCTCAGGAAGAAATTTTTAAAATCTTCTTCAGTGACCTTGCCCTGAAAACCTTCTTTCAGCACGACCATCACCAGGGGGCGCTCGCCCCACTTGTCATCAGGAATACCAATGGCGGCTGATTCGCTGACAGCCTCGTGCCGGCTGATGATATCCTCCAACTCCAGCGAAGAGATCCATTCTCCGCCGGTTTTAATAACATCCTTCAAGCGATCAGTAATCTGGAGATAGCCCTCTTCATCCACATATCCGATATCACCGGTATGCAGCCAGCCATCCCGCCAGAGCTCCTCGCTCTTTTCCGGATCTTTGAGATAGCCCTGGGTCAGCCAGGGCGCGCGAACCACGACTTCGCCGGTGCTTTGCCCGTCATGAGGCAGGGGGTTGCCTTCGGGATCGTGAATCTCCAGCAAAACATTGGGGGCCGGGCGGCCAGTGCGACAGCGCATTTTGATCTGCTCCTCCTGGCTCCATTCCAGCATCTTGGGCTTGAGCACCGCGGCCGTAAGCAGTGGACAGGTCTCGGACATGCCGTAGGCGGCGAAAATATTAATGCCCAGATCCAGAGCAGCCTTGCACAGGCCCTGTGGCAGGGCTGACCCGCCGATGATAACCTTCCAGCCGGTCAAATCGAATTGCTTGATGGCCGGGCTGCTGACCAGCATATGCATGATGGTGGGCACGCAATGTGAAATGGTGACCTTTTCTTTAACCAGGAGTTTGACCAGCATTTCCGGTTCATATCGTCCGGGATAGACCTGCTTGGCCCCCAGCAGGGTCATGACATAGGGAACTCCCCAGGCGTGAACGTGAAACATGGGGGTAATGGGCATGTAAACATCTTTCGAGGTGACCTGAATCTGGGATTCAAAAGCCGAGTTATTGGCCAGCATGCCGTATGTGTGCAGAACCAGTTGGCGATGGCTGAAAAAGACCCCTTTGGGCAAGCCGGTGGTACCGGTAGTATAAAAAGTGGTCGCCATGGTGTTTTCGTCAAAATCCGGAAAATCATAGGAGGCGCCGGCGCTGTTGACCAGGTTTTCGTATTCGCCGTCAATGGTCAGCCCGGTCTCGGGCGTCTGCCCCGAATCGCTGATCAGGATGATCTTTTTAACGGTTTCAAACTGGTCCTTGACCGCCTCCAGCAGCGGCAGAAACTCTTCATTGACCAGGATGATATCATCTTCGGCATGATTGATGGTGTAGATAAGCTGCTCCGGAGAAAGACGGACGTTAATGGTGTGAAGCACCGCGCCCATCATGGGGATGGCGAAAAAACATTCCAGGTAGCGGTGGCTGTCCCAGTCCATGACCGCCACGGTACTGCCCGGACCGCTGCCGGCTTCGGCCAGGACATTGGCCAGCTGATGCACCCGCCGGTATAAGTCCCGATAAGTATAGCGGTGGCTGTCCCGATAAACTATTTCCTGCTCCGGCGAATAAATAAGCGGGGTTTCCAGAATATGCTTGATAAGCAGTTGAAAAGAATGGGCCGAGGGGGTGGGCTGAATTTGTCGCAAGGTCATGGCTGCCTCCTTCTGGAAAAAACGTTTGAAGAACATGATGGTGGATCTGAACGAACATATTTCAGGATTATAACCTAAATGGAACAATTTTCAAGTTTGATGGTCTCGTAAAAAGTCGTGATCAGACGGCTTTGTAAAAAGTTCAAGATCAAGGCTTGCGCAATCACGAAGAATGCAGCGTACTTAGTGTACGTAAAATTCTGAGAGATTGCGCGTAACGCAGATATTGGACTTTTTACGAAGCCGTCAAGTTTGCCGCAGATTCAATAAAAATGATGTCTAAGGAAGCTGCAGGCGACAGGCGGCGGCAAAGTCCTCGGGATAGTGGCCGTTGATCCAGCGGAGCTGGGCTTCGCTGAATGAGCCGGGAGACTCGGGCAGACGGGGCAAAAAGGCGTAGACCAGGTGCTGGTCCAGATCGCGGCAGGAGATTCGCTTGGCATATTCAATGCCGGTAATCATCTCCGCGCCCAGGCCGGCCAAGGATTTTACAGCCAGGTGCAGAACATGGTCCAGGGAGCGGCGGGTATCCGGATCAGCCTCCAGGATGTTGCCCACCGGCCGGCGGGTCATCACCTGCACTTCCCATTGAGAAGTCTGGGCCTTGGGCACGAACAAAAGAACACGGTCATCCTGGTAAATAATGAGACTGCTCTCGCCCTCGCGGCCGTCGGTGCGGGTGTTGGTGGTAATGGCTTTGATGTAATCATCAAAAAAATATTGACCGGTCAGGGCGAAATAATCCCGGATAAAAGCGGACACCATATCTCCGCAGGAATAAGAAGGTATCTGACCGCCCTCGGGCGTGGTCACCATGGCCGGGCTCATGGCATACTGCTGATGAATCTGCTGATGCGATCCATTCAGCCGGTAACCGGTGGGAGCAAAATCAAATCCGAAGTTCCAGCCCCAGATGGTGGCGTCCAGGGAGGCGGCCGCGCCCGGGGCATCATGCGCCAGCCGATCAACAATCTCCAACCGCAGAGACTCCAGTTGATCCGCTGCCATGGTCGCCCGCCGGGGCGGCAGTTCCAGGCCCAGCGCCTCCGCCAGCCGGATATAGGTGCGCTGGTAATAGAGATGGCGCATGGCTCGGAGATCATCAGGGGTCAGATCGCCCAGTCTGTAGCAGATCCGGTCATGGGCCAGATTGGCCGCGAAATGACCCCAGGGGATATAGCTGTTCTGGCGCAGGTATTCAAAAACATGGCTGTCAAACCGTTCTCCCGACCATTCGGCCGTAATCGGGCTGTCCCCTTGGGCGCCGGGACGCAGCACCATGACCAGTTTATAGGTGTCCGGCAGATAAGGATTGTTGGCCACCGCTTCAAACAGGTCCTGACGGTGTATTTCAGGCCGCGGCCGGCCCCGCTCATCCGGCTGGTATTTAAGGCCGGCCGGGGTGGTCTCGTCCGCTTCGAAATCAAAGGAGGCCGAAAGCCTAGCCAGCCTGACCAGGTCCCGGGAATCGGTGGAGCTAACTGCCAGAGCCAGTTGCAACGGTTCCGGCAGGTCAGCGATCAGGTCGCGGCAAGGATCAAGGCCGGGCCGCGCCGTTTGCCGCCAATTTTCAGCGGTATCGGTAAAGGAAACTGCCGCTCTGGGCGGCAGACCGATTTTCTCCGGAGCATTGGCGGTGCGATCCGCCCAGCGACATGAGATATAGGTCGTGCCCCGGAAGGGAAAGGGATTGGGGATTTCAAAAACCTGGTCGGCCGCCTCGGTAGTCACGTCTTTTTCCGGGAAATTAACCTGGTTTTGATGAGGGGTGCCGTCCGGAGTCCGGCCCAGGATCTCGATATGGTCACGCGGCCGGAGGTTGGTTACCTGATAAGAAGGTTTATGCAGGCCATAAATAAACTTTCCCCGCGGGGATACGCAGGTCCGGGTATGCATGCTGGCGTCTTTCCTTTTTTGCGGTTCAAAGAGAATCGGCCTTACTCTGATTCATTTTTACGGCCCAGGCGATTTTGCTGCTTGACTCCTCAGCGGTAAAATCAAGCATGTTTCTGATGAGGTGCTCGGGCCGCGGTTCCACCAGGACCATGTCGCGATCAGACTGTTTCAGAAACTGCTGATCAGTGACATGATCCAGAAATTCGATAAAGGCGTCAAAATAACCGCTCACGTTCAACAGGCCGCAGGGCTTCCGGTGAAGTCCCAGTTGCAGCCAGGTCAATACTTCCACGAACTCTTCGATCGTTCCCAGGCCACCCGGCAGGGCCATGAAACCGTCGGACAGCTCCGACATCAGGGCCTTTCTTTCATGCATGCCGGGCACGATCCGCAGGTCATCCAGGGCGGTATAGGCGACTTCTTTTACAGCCAGGAACTCGGGGACAACCCCGATAACCTCACCACCCCGGTCCAGCGCGGCATTGGCCACTTGTCCCATAATACCGATACTGGCACCACCGTAAACCAGGCCGATACTGTTCTCCGCGAGAAAATGGCCTAACTCCACGGCAGCGGCGGCGTATTCCGGAAGCCTGCCGGTGCCGGAGCCGCAGAACACGCAAATACGTTTGATGATACTTCCTTGATTTTCCGTCATATGAAGATTCTGAAGTGAAGCTGTTCCTGGAGTAACCGGGGCGGCCCTGTCAGTCTTAGACCGGATATTTCATGAAATATCCGGGTTAGGACAAGAACTGGTCCTATTCGGGCGGCGGTTTTTGACCGGCGGCACCGCCCTTTCTATATTTTTCGCCGGTGCGCTTCCGGCGTTCCACCCATCGCTGTCGGGCCACGGTGCGCATATTGCGGACACTGTCGGTTTCATCGACGATTTCCATGCCCAGCAGGGACTCGACCACGTCTTCAATGGTCAGAACCCCTTCCGTGCCGCCATAGTCATCCACGACCAGACTGATATGGGCCTTATTGCTGATCAACTCATTGAGCACGGCCAGGGCATTCATCTCCGCCGAAACCAGGTGGATCTTCCGGGCTATATCGGCCAGTTTCTGGTGGCCGCGGTTATCCGCCATGGCTTTGAGGACATCATCTTTGAGCACGAAACCGGAAATCCCGTCAATATGATTATTATATATCGGAATTCTGGAAAAAGGTATGCTTTCAATCTGTTCATAAAATTCCTCGACCGTCATGTTTTCATCCCGGACCAGCATGACCGTCCGGGGCGTCATAATTTTGCGCACCGGAATTTTTTTAAACAGCATCAGATTCTGGATTATTCGGGATTCATGAAGATCGAGCAGGCCTTCCTTTTGAATTACCCCGGCCAGTTTCCGCAGATCGGAACGGGTAAAAATGCTGTCTACTTTCTTTTTCTTAAGAAGATTGGTGATCAACTGACTGGTCAGAACGACCGGATAAAGAAGATAGACCAGCCACCGCGTTATACGCAGGGCAAAAGGGGTCAGCTCACGCCAGTAGCTGGCCCCCAGGGTTTTCGGGATTATTT
>JAWOCW010000327.1:0-6195 GCA_046483615.1 Desulfosudaceae bacterium | reverse complement strand
CTTTTCCCCGCTTCATGGATTTGCAGGGCATCATCATACAAGGGTTCGGACGGAGAAAGTACCTCCGTCATCATTTCCGCGTATCCGTTGATGATGGTAAGCATGTTATTAAAATCATGGGCCACGCCGCCGGCCAGGCGACCGATGGATTCCAGTTTCTGAGACTGGAGCAGCTGGGATTGAAGCTTTTCCCGCTCCGCCTCGGCCCGCTTGCGCTCGGTGATGTCCCGGGAGACGCCCGTAAATGATTCCGGCTGACCCTGGTTATCCCGGTGCATGACCGCGCTGACTTCCATCCAAACCAGATGGCCGTCTTTGTGGCGGTGTTCCGCCTCAATTAAAACCTGGTCGGAATTGTTTTCTCCTTTGAAAATCTTGTCAAAGGCGGCAATAACCTTTTTTTTCGTCTCCGGTAGATAGATATCATCCAGCTTAAAGTTCTTTACCTCCTCTTGAGAAAAACCAAGAATCGTTTCCACCGATTTGGAACAATAAGTGTAGCTCATGCTTGGTAAATCAAAGATCCAGACAAGATCGTTGGACGCTTCAACCAGCAAACTGTACCTCTCCTGGCTCTGGCGCAATTCCTCTTCCATCTGTTTGCGCTCGCTGACATCGCGTATATTGCATTGCACCAGCCTGGTCTTATCGACCATATAAATATCGGTATAAATAATCCGCCCGGCCTTTGTCTTTATGGCCGCGTCTTTGTAGTGAAGAATGCCGTCGGTTTCCAGGGTCTCAAATATTTCCTGAATGGTCCCGATATCTTCGGGAAAACCGATATCTATTACTCCTTTTCCGATAAGCTCCTCATGACTATAGCCCAACATCTCCGCGATGGCAGGATTGGCATGGGTTATCTTGCCTTGAGCTTTTTCCAGCAGCACCATTCCGTCATTGGCGGTCTCAAAAAGCCGCCGGTAGCGTTCTTCAGATTCTGATAACAAGTTTTCCAGGCGTTTGCGCTCAGTGATGTCTTCTATGGCAAGGAGGATAAGCCGTTCCTGGCCGGACTTTCTCGGGATCTCCCGGGCATTGAAAAGCATGGTCCGCCGGCCGAGGTCGGCGAATTCGTGTTCAAGCTCGTAATCATCAAGGATTCTTTTCTGAGGCAGGAGGGTCTCGAGCAGTTGCCGCAGTTCCGGAATGTCCCACTGCTTGTCGCCCAGATCATAGATAAGCCGGCCCAGGGTCTCGTCAGGCTTTACTTTAAAGTCGTCATAAAAGGAACGACTGGCGGAAATTACCCTTAAATCATGATCCAGGACGATTACAGGCTCACGCACGGCATTGATGAAACTCTCGGCGTATTCAAGGATTTCATCATCGTATGTTTTAGAGGGTTTTTTATAATCTGCCATTTTCAATTCCCGCAAAATCTTCCCAAATATCATGGTTAAAAGGTGCTTATGTATTGCTCCGTTCCGGTCGCAAAGACCTGGTAGCGATCCCGTCCTGCCTGCTTGGCCTGATACATGGCGATATCGGCCTTTTTCAAGAGGGTAGCCTCGTCAGTTCCATCATCAGGATAGACAGCTATACCGATACTCGTTGTCACAACCAGTTTCCGGGTATTAATCAGAAAAGGCCGGCGAAAACTATTAACGATCTTTCGCGCCACCGGGGTGGCATCTCTTATGCCCTTTAATCCCGGAAGGAGCAGCATAAACTCATCACCGCCAAAGCGCGCCACGGTATCACTTTTCCTCATTGCCGCCTGCAGCCGCCCGGCGGCTGTTTTGAGGAGGAGGTCTCCGGCATCATGACCCAGGCTATCGTTTATGTTCTTGAAATTATCAAGGTCAAGCATTATCACCGCGACATTATTTTGATCCCGCCCGGCCTGCGCCAGGGCGAGACCCACGCGATCAGAGAAGAGCTTCCGATTGGGCAGGCCTGTCAGGGAATCATGGTAGGCCATCTGCCGGATCGTCTCCTCAGCCTGCTTGCGCTCGGTGATATCGCGGGATATGCCAAGAATACCCACTGGCTGCTGCTTTTCGTCCCGGATCAAGGAAACATTCTCCTCGGTCGGCACAATAGTCCCGTCTTTTCTAATTTGTTCCAGCTCAAAAGTGCGTCTAACAGAAATTTCGCTATGTTCAGATTGTACGAGTTCCATAACTTCAGACAGTATCTTCGTGGCCAGACCCAAAGAATGGGGCGTCAACACCTCAGAGGCCGATTTTTTCAATATTTCTGAAGGCTCGTATCCCAACAAAAATTTCGCGGAAGGGCTGATATAGGTGTAATTCAGATTCATATCCAGAGTGTAAATGACGTCATTAACATTCTCGGCCAACAGGCGATACCTGTCTTTATTTTCCTTCAAAACCGCTTCCGCCTGCTTGCGCTCGGTGATGTCGCGGGCAATGCTGAGGATGCAGTTTTTGCCCTCATAGTCGATTTTGCGGCTGCTTATCTCAACGGCAATTGTGCTGCCGTCTTTGCACCGGTGAACCGATTCAAACACCAGGGAGCCATGCTGATCAACATCCTTAGTTCGTTGCCGCCCGATGCTCGCGAATTCATCGACATCAAGGTCCATGGGCGTCATGAGCAGAAGTTCCTCACGGCTGTAGCCAAGCCTGTTGCAGGCGACCTGGTTTACCTCCAGAAATTGCCCGTAGAGGCTATGGATAAAAGCAGCATCATTGGAACCGTGAAAAATTGCCCGGAATTTTTGCTCGCTCTGCTGCAGCCGGGTTTGCGCGCGGACGCGTCCGATTATATGGCCGAGCCTTTCAGCCACAGCGCCAAGCAATTTTCTTTCTTCTTTAATAAAAGTCCCCTCATGGCCCGGGATTTTTTCTTCCAGATAAAAAATTTCCACACCTCCGGCCACCTCCTTTTCCGAAATGATGTCCTGCGCCTGGCGCCGGGACGTTTCGCGAAAGTTTCCGGTTACATAAACGCGGTCTTCAAACTTTATCCGGGCGCACGCGGCTTCAGGATATTGCCAGGAAGAAGGAAGAAGGTTTACGGTGCCCTGAAGGATATCGTCCAGCGAATTGCCCTGGTCTTCTACGAGCCTGGATATGCCGTAAAGGCAGCTCAATTCCTTGTTTCTTTCATTAAGAGTTCGGGATTGCTCCTTTCTGGCTTTCTCGGTCTGTTTGCGCTCGGTGATGTCTTCTATGGCAAGGAGGATAAGCCGTTCCTGGCCGGACTTTCTCTGAATCTCCCGGGCATTGAAAAGCATGGTCCGCCGGCCGAGGTCGGCGAATTCGTGTTCAAGCTCGTAATCATCAAGGATTCTTTTCTGAGGCAGGAGGGTTTCGAGCAGTTGCCGCAGTTCCGGAATGTCCCACTGCCTGTCGCCCAGATCGTAGATAAGCCGGCCCAGGGTCTCGTCAGGCTTAATTTTAAAAACCTCATAAAAATAACGACTGGCGGAAATCACCCTTAAATAATGATCCAGGACGATTACGGGCTCACGCACGGCGTTGATGAAACTCTCGGCGTGTTCAAGGAGTTCATCATCGTATGTTTCAGAACATGCCATTTTTGATGTACTCTTAAAAAAACTGCCTTGTTACTGAGCCATGGACGCTTTTGCCTTGTTAACAGCCGCCTGAATATCCTTTATCTCATATTTAAGCTCGCTGCCCTTATCCGCTACTCCACGGGACAATGGTTTAATGGCCTTAATGCCCTTTGGCGTCAGGTCATTTGAAAGGTACTGCTGGATTTCCTTAAGGTCAGTGACGTAAGAATTGAGACCCTCCTTTACCCCGATACTGTTAGTGGCGATCTTGCCGTAGATCCGGCTGAGCTCGAGTCGTCGTTCCTCACTGAGCTGCTGTATCCGCGGATTTTTATATTTATCGCCTTCTTTCTGCCACTCCTCGAAATAATCATTGCCTCTGGCATTCATTTCATCGGTGTGCCTGGTAAAACTTTTCTCCATTTGTTCCATTTTAGAGGTGTTTTCCTTAAATAGCTGAAAGGCCTTTTCCGTGTTGGAGTTACCCGGTTTTACAAGTTCTCGGAGCGACGCCCCGGTGGCATCCAGCTGCACGAGGAGCAATTTGATATTGCTGTCCATTTCTGTCATTGAGGTTTTAGCCTTGGTGGAACGATCCATGCCGGTGGTGGCACAGCCGGCCATGCCCAAAGTGGCTGTGACAGCAATTGCCAGTGAAATCAGCATCAAGCGATTTAATCTTTTCATTTTAAAAACTCCTTTCGGTTAATTTTGCGCAAATAAATACGGCACCACCATGATGCCGATTACCGCCAATACTATTCTTACAAGTTACGTGCCAGACTTCCGGCTGGCGGCAACATGCCTCCATCGTACTGATTTATCAGGATTAATATGCGGAAGCCCGCTTACGGGCAGACATTGCCTGCGGAATAAAAAGCTCATATTTAACCAGTGGTCAAATATGACCTTTTTTTCCGGGCCTTTCCGGTGCCACGAACGAAGAAGAAGATGGAAAAATTTAGACTTTTCCGGAGCCGAATCCGGAAAAGCCTTGACTTTTTCGGAGTGTTTGTCATAATGGTCGGCATGAGACGCTACCTGGAAGCCTATATCAAAAAGGATTTACCGGAAAAGATCGTGCTGCTGACCGGTCCGCGCCAGGCGGGTAAGACAACCCTGTCCAAAATGCTGACCGACAGTTTTGACTATTTTAATTATGACAACCTTGACCACCGGGTGGCGCTGATGGAAAAATCCTGGGACCGGTCAAAGGCGTTGATCATTTTTGACGAACTGCACAAGCAGAAAAACTGGAAGTCCTGGCTGAAGGGGGTTTTTGATACCGAGGGAATCCCGCCGTCCTTGCTGGTTACCGGCAGTGCCCGGCTTGATACGTTTCGAAAAGCAGGGGATTCCCTGGCGGGACGGTTTTTCCAATTTCGTCTGCATCCGCTGGACTTAAAAGAGGTGAACACATTTTTGCAGCCGGCCAATCCGGTCGATGCCGCCGACACCCTTGATCAACTGCTGGAAACAGGCGGGTTTCCGGAACCGTTTTTAAAAGGGGAATCCCGTTTTTATAAGCGCTGGCAGAAGTCACACCTGGACATTATTATCCGGCAGGACATGATTGAGCTGGAGGATGTCCAGCAGATCGCCGCCATTGAAACCCTGATCGCGCTGCTGAAGCGGCGGGTGGGCAGCCCGGTTTCCTATCGTTCGCTGGCCGAGGATTTGCAGTGTTCGGACAAGACCGTCAAGCGGTGGCTGACCATTCTGGAAAACATGTATGTGATTTTCAGGGTCCCCCCCTACCACCGGAATATCGCCAGGGCGATTCTAAAAGCCCCCAAATTTTATTTTTATGATACCGGTCAGGTGATCGGCGATCCGGGGGTGAAACTGGAGAACCTGGTGGCCTGCGCTTTAATGAAAGAACTGCATTTTCAGGAAGATTGTTTTGGAGAAGCGGGGCGTCTTTTTTATCTGAAGAACAAGGACGGCAGGGAAATTGATTTTCTGGTGGCCGGGTCGACGGATCCGTTTTTGCTGCTGGAGGTAAAATGGCGGGATAGTGCCCTGAGCCCCAATTTTAAAGCCTTTGAAAAATATTTGCCCGGCATCAAAAAAGTTCAACTGGTCAGGATGCTGAAAAGAGAAAAAACTTTTCCCGATGGCGCCCAAATCCGGCTGGCCCATAATTGGCTGGCAAACCTGAATTTGTCCGGCGCGCCGGAATGACGAGGTAGGACCTTCCAAGGAACTCAGCTTGGCAGGTCTCCTGTAAGTGCCTCAGATTTTGTGTTAATTTCAAGTCTATAGCCAAATTGTTTGGCTTTGTTTTTAAGGTTTTTAATCATACGTTGTTGGTACCGTTGTTCATAATAATCTTGGCCAAGGTCTTCAGAGTTTTAGGGGACGCCCTTTATATTTTCAGATTTTTTTCCTGACAACAAATCCTCATTACCGGTTTTCAGCAATAAGTGAAATATAAGCTGGTCGTCGTGAAACAGCCGACCTCGATCAATTCCCCTGGTAATAACAGGAGGCAACCCACCTGGTGCGTCTATTTATTCTGGCTTGTCCGGGTATGCGTTTTGATTGTCAGGCAGAAAAAATTTGTAAATATAAAAATATAAAGGGCGTCCCCAAATACGCAAATACGCGAGTCGATTGGGGTGCAAATGCAAGGCGCGGGACGCGAAGATGTGGCTGGCAAATCCGAATTTACCCGGCGCGCCGGAATCTGATCAATAAAAACC
>JAWOCW010000400.1:0-4409 GCA_046483615.1 Desulfosudaceae bacterium | reverse complement strand
CATGTGACCGGGTCCGCCGCGGCCGCTATCTGGATCTGGGAGGCAGGACCGTCCGCCGTGACAAATCCTCCTTCATCGGCCGTCAGGGTGATCTCGCCCGCGGTTAATTTTGTGCCGTCGGCGCTTTGGACCGTGACGGCCGATGAAGGAGGATTTGTCACGGCGGACGGTCCTGCCTCCCAGATCCAGATAGCGGCCGCGGCGGACCCGGTCACATGGCAGGCTCCGGCGGAACCACAAGCATCCGCGGTTACGGACACCGCCGCTGCCGGTCCCCTGGCCATTACCGCCACTTACAGCGGGTACCTTACCGATGATGAGGTTATCTTTCTTCCCTGCCGACAAACTTTTCAGATTCCGGAAACAGCCGCAATCGGCACCACCGTATTGCTGAACGGATTTAAAACCGATCCCTCCGCGCCGGATTCCACCATCGGTATCCGGGTGACCGATGCCGAAGGCGGGCCGGTCAGCGTGGGGCGCCTGGAACTGAGCGCTTCCCGGGGCCAGTTTCTGAAAACCGGCACCAACCGACTTGAGCTGGCGGCCAGGTCCGAAAAACAGTTTGTGGTCTGGCGCCAGCCTCGGGAAATGGACCGCCGGGCAGCCGTTCAGGCGATATATGAACCGGGTTTGAAGGCGACTGTCACCTATCAGCCCAGCCGCGCCACCCTCAAGTTGCCGGTGGTCTTTCCCCGGGACACCCGGATTGAAACCGAGGTTGAGTCCATCGACGCCGAGCAGAACCGCTGGGCCATCAGGATTGCCGTCAGCACCAGCGCCGGGAAGCCGGTTTCAGTGGGCAGTCTGCGCCTGGAAGCCTCTTCCGGACGGATTGAAAATCCTGTCGGGGATAATCTCATTGCTTTGTCCCAGACACCCCAGCCCCTGGTCTTCTGGCAGGGGCCGACCGGTAGCCGGGCCACCATTGCTGTAACCTATTACGGCGATGGCCTGGCGCCGGCTTCCGGAAATCGCGATTATCGCGGGGCTGTCCGGAATCTGGCGGTTCCTCCCCGGCCCGACCTCCAGGCGCCGGTTATCCGGTTTAGGGGCATCCAGGACGGCCAGGTCAGCCCGGGGCCGGTAACGGTCAAAGTCAGGGTGACTGATAATGTGGATGAACCACTGGATATTCATGCTTTTCACCGTTTTGAAGACAATCCCGCGGTGGTGTTTCCGCCTCTTACCCCTCTGGCCGAAGCCGGCGCCTACGGTGGCGCCAAAACCTTCCGGGCCGAAGGGCGGCATGTGATTGAGGTGCTGGCCATGGACGCCGCCGGTAATAGCAGCAGGGAGATCCTGACCTTCACCGTGGTGCCGCAAAAGGGGCCGAGCGCGGAGCAGCCGCAATAACGAGGCCGGCCTTTTTCGCAAAGCCGTCAGGCTTGAAAATCGCTCCATTTAGGTTATAGTGGATTATCGCGACGGAAAACTGATCTGTTTAGTAATTATGATGAATCAATGACGACCATCTCCTTCATCCATACGGCCGACCTTCACCTGGATACCCCCTTCAAAGGTTTGACCAGCGTGGATCCGGATCTGGCCGCTTATTTAAAGCAAGCAACTTTCGCGGCTTTTGACAATATCGTGGCGGCCTGTCTCCGGGAAAAGGTCGATTTCCTCTTGATTGCCGGGGATGTCTTCGACAGCCGCACCCGCAGCCTGGGCGCTCAGTTGAAATTTCAGGAAGGTCTGCGGCGGCTGGCCGAAGCCGATATTCCGGTATATTTTGTCTGCGGCAATCATGACCCGGCCGGATCCTGGCTGGCGGAGATGGAACTGCCTGACCAGGCCCATCAATTCGCCGCGGATCAGCCCCGGAGCGTTCCTTTTCACAAGGATAACCGTCGCCTGGTCGATATTCACGGCCTCAGCCACGCCACCGACTCGGTGGCGGACAACCTGGCCGCCGGGTTTGCCCGGGAGGATGACCCGGCTCCCCTGTCCATCGCGCTGCTGCACGGAACCATCGGGCCGGCCGGACCGCATGAGCGATGCAGTCCTTTTACCGAAAGCGATATCCGGGACAAAGGCTTTGATTACTGGGCCCTGGGTCATATTCACCGGCAAACGGTGATCCGGTCCGCGGAACCGGCCATTGTTTACCCCGGCAATCCCCAGGGCCGGGATTTTGGAGAATCGGGCCCGCGGGGATGCTATCATGTCACCCTGGCACCCGGCCGACCGCCGGACTTGCGGTTTATCTCGACCCAGTCCATCTGTTTTGAAACTCTGACGGTGGATTTAAGCGGAGAAACTTCCCTGAGCCGTCTCAAGGATAATATCGTGACGGCCTGTGAAGCGGCGGCCGCGGCTGATGATTCCCTCAGCAACATGCTGCGGGTGAGGCTGCTGGGAAGAACCCCTTTGCATGGCCATCTGCGGCCGGAGGCCCTGGCGGAATTGACCGGGCAGATTAATGAAGCCCAGTCCGGTCAGCCGCCTTTCTGCCGTCTGGATCGCGTTGAGGATGAAACCCTGCCGGATGTTGATCTGGATCAGGCCGCCCGGGGTGATGATTTCGCCGCCGAGGTCCTTCGTCGGCTGGATTTTTATCTGCAGTCCCCGGAAGAGCGGGCCGCCCTGATCGATCCGCTGGCAGAAGATTTCGGCAATCACCAGATCAAAAAAGAGCTGGAGCCTTTGTCGGATGAAGACTACCAGGCCGTTATCCGGCAGGCTCGACGGCGCTTGATCGACCTGCTTTTTACCGGGTAACCGGCCCGGAAGATTTCGTTAAAATTTCAAGAGTAGCCTTTTGGCGCTGGCTCCCCCGTGGTTGAGCTTGCCCGTTTCAGGCTGTCAAAACTTTTTACCGGGCTTGTCCCGGAGATAACTTTAAAGGAGTGCCTCAGGCAGGCTCAGCATGCAGATCAGGGAACTTTATATCGACGGTTTCGGAGTTTTTCGGGATCATGTCCTGTCCGGCCTGAGCCCGGGCCTTAATATTCTGCGCGGCCGCAACGAGGCCGGCAAAACCACCCTGTTGCAATTTATCAGGTTCACTCTGTTCGGCTATCCCCATTCCATTGAACAGCGGCTGCCGCCGGTCCGCGGAGGCGACCACGGCGGCCGGATCAAGGCCCTTACCGCCGATAACCGGGAAGTCGTTTTTGAAAGAAAAGCCGGTTACCCGGGTGAGACCAGGCTTCATTTTCCGGGCGGCCAGGCCGGGCTGACCGATGACTGGCAGCAGCTTCTGGGCCACGGTTCGGCCGGTTTTTTCAATAATGTTTACGGTATCTCTTTAGATGAGCTGGTCAGCCTGGCTGCCCTGAGTGATTCCGGGGTGGAGGATAAAATCTTCAGCGTCGGTCTTGGCCTGGCGGCTTCATCACTGGGGGACATGGAAGAGGCCCTGTCCAGCCAGCTCAATGAAATTTACAAGTCCCGGGGGAGTCGGCAGCGGGTGCCCCGGCTGAAAAAGGCTCTGGACGAAAAAAACAGGCAGATACGTGAAATTCAGAATCATCTGCCCCGGTACAGTGAATTGACGACCGAGATCAACCAGTTGCAGGCGGAACTGGCGGCGGTCACCGCCGCCCATGAAAAACGCAAAGCCGAGCGGGAACGCCTGGACAATTATCTGAAATGTTATGAAAGCTACGTCATCATCCGGTCCATGGATCAGGAGCTGGAGCAATTACCGTCTGAGGACGATTACCCGGAAAACGGGCCGGCCGAGATGGAGCGCCTGGAAGAAGAGGAACGGCGGCTGCACAAGAGTATAGCTGAACTGCGGCGGAAGCAGGCCGGGTATGAAAAATCATGGGCGGCTTTGTCCTGCAACCGGTCCCTGCTGGATTGCCGGGATACCGTGGAATACCTGGCCGCTAATCTCGAGAAATACAAGACCTGGCAGCAGGAATACCGGCAGGACAGTTTTGAGCTGGAAGAACTGACGCGGTCCATTCAGCAGCGACTCCGGTCCATCAACAGCGACTGGACGGAAACAGACCTGTCCGGCCTGTCCGGACTGGTCGGCCATCGGGATCGCCTTCGCGAATTCGGGGACAGCCTGGCCGGCCTCGAGGATCAGGAAAATAGGGCCGAAATCGAATGCGCCACCCTGAGAGCGCGCCGAAGCGGTGTCCATGTGGCCCGCGGCTGCGCTCTGCTGGCTCTGCTTTTCCTCCTGGCGGCGGTGCCCTGTTTTATGACCGGGCAATATTGGTGGGGCGGAACCCTGGTGGTGGCCGGACTTCTCCTTTTCGCGGGCCGAGACCGGCTTAAAGCCGAGGAGCCCCTCAAGGAGGCCGAGGAGCGGTTGGCCGCCATTTGTTCAGAAAAACAGAGGACCATCGCCGCTTGCCGGGCTTACCTGGATATCAGCCTGGGGCTGGAGGCCTCGCTGTCGTCGGCCTCTTGCCTGGAAATTATCGATCGGGTGGAAGAGCTCCGGG
>JAWOCW010000155.1:0-6803 GCA_046483615.1 Desulfosudaceae bacterium | reverse complement strand
TTTCCCTGGACGGCCTGGAGCAGGCCGTGACCCACCTGATGGAAAAATAAAATTTGACGTAATCAGATATTAAACAGGCGGCAGGTGTTCTCCCATAGTACCGGAGCCAGTCTTTCCGGAGCCTGGCCCTTGACCTGGGCCAGCTTCAGAAAGACCGATTTGACCAGGGCCGGTTCATTACGCTTGACCTGATTTCTGTCCGGAGCCGGGGTCAGGTAGGGCGCGTCGGTTTCAATCAGCAGCCGGTCCTCGGGAATAAAGTCCACCATCTCCCGCAGCAGTGTGCCCCGTTTTTTGATGGTGAGGATGCCAGTCAGGCCGATATACAGGCCCAGGTCAAGATAGCCCCGTAACTCGTTTTTATCACCGCTGAAACAATGAACTACCCCGGTTTGCCGGGTCGCCGGTATCAGGCTTTGGAGTATTTCCAGAAAACGCCCCCCGGAGTCACGTTCGTGAAAAATAAGCGGCAGATTCAGGCCGGCCGCCGCGGCCAGTTGTCGTTGAAACCACTTTTCCTGGTCTTTTCGCGGGGAATGCATGCGGTTGAAGTCAAGCCCGATTTCTCCCCAGGCCCTGACCCGCGGATTTGCCGCGGCAAGGTCGATCAGTTCCTGGATGGCCTCATCCGAGCAATGACGGGCGTCATGGGGATGAATGCCTGCTGAGGAGAAGGCGCCGGGGGTCTCCCGCGCGATATCAGCGGCTTTCCGGGAGCTTTCCGGGGTTATTCCCACGATCATGAAAGCTTCCACGCCGGCCTGGCGGGCGCGGTCGATAACGATTGCCCGGTCGGCGTCATAGCAGCGATCATCAAGGTGGCAATGACTGTCAAACAGTTTCCATCTGCCTGTTGGATCGATTTTCATGGTT
The DNA here is from genome assembly GCA_046483615.1 of Desulfosudaceae bacterium. Classification (GTDB taxonomy): domain Bacteria; phylum Desulfobacterota; class Desulfobacteria; order Desulfobacterales; family Desulfosudaceae; genus CAYTQK01. The sequence continues at coordinate 5,930 of JAWOCW010000155.1, read as the reverse complement.
GTTTTTCAGTCCTGACGCGGTTTAGGGGGCTTTCACCGGAAATTCCTCCGGCCGGGGTTTCTGCCTGTTTCCGCTGGTAATCGGCCAGAGCCAGGTAAAACGCGCCGGCCGCCAGCTCGGCACAATGGGCGTGATCGCTGGGCAGGGTTTGCAGGTAGTCGGAAATTTGTTCGGCGCTGATCTTCCAGGCCTCTTCCGGTGTTTTGCCCTCGGCCATAAAGGCCACGGTATTGGCGCAGGCACTGGTATTCAGGCAGCCATTTATGTTGAAGCGGGCCTTTTGAATGTGGTTACCGGTGATAACCAGGAAAAATTCAATGGTGTCTCCACAGGTGCCGGTTCGTTTGCCGTAACCATCCGGATTCTCGAGCCGTTCCATTTTATCTCTGGTGAAGGCCATTTCCAGAAACCGGTCAGAATGGTCCTGCCAGAAATTACCGGGTTTGTTCTTCGTGGTTAACATCGCCTTTTTCCGCCTTTTTTTAAACCATCAATCATGATGATCTTTTAAGAAAAGTTGCTTGTATTCAGCCGTGGTGAGATGGGCCTTTAAAAGACGGTTGATAAGTGAATATATCTCGTTCAGCTCATGATCCTCTAATTTCGGGATCAGGTGTTTCATCAACCGGTCATCGGAAAATTTTTGAAGATAAAAAATAATCGACTCTTCGTCGGTTTCCCGGTCCAGGCCAAAGGCTCCGGCCCCGGTATAAGATTCAACGAATTCATGGCTGTGTTGTTTCATGACAATAGCCTCCCGGAGCTGATATTAACGACTTTCAGGTATCAAAAAAAGGACTATAAAGGAAATAAACCGGTTTGGCAAAATATCTTTTGACATAAATTAATCGGTACCGCTATAGTGCCTCTGAAGTTAAATCCTGCCTGATCAGTTTTTTTCGGGCGGGAATGGTTACTTGACGGGAGGCAGTCGCCTGGTGCGCTCGGAACAACCATTCGCGGAAAATTATCGTTTAATGAAAATAAATGACACCCAGTTTTCCCTGTTAAAACAATTGGTTCACCGGGAATCAGGGATTAACCTGGAAGGTAAACCGCAGTTGGTGGAAACGAGATTGGCCAAGCGGTTTCGAAAAATCGGTCCGATGTCAATCGACGATTATATCTGCCTGCTGCAAACCGATCCAGTGGAACTGACTTCCTTTGTTGATATTATCGCCACCACCCATACCTTTTTTTTCCGGGAAAACAAAACTTTTGCCTACCTTGACCGGCAGCGAAGCCGATCCATCTGGTGCGCCGCCTGTGCCAGTGGTGAAGAGCCGTATTCCATAATTATTCATTGCCTGGAGCAGGGCTTTCTCCCCGAAGTTCTGGCCACCGACATTTCCAGTGAAATCCTTCTTAAGGCCGAGCGTGGTGTTTATACCCAGGATCGTCTGCGGCATATGTCTGAATCTCTGGTTAACCGGTATTTCATGCCTGAAAAGGTGGCCGGCACAACCCGCTATAAAATCAAGCCCCGCGTCAGAAATGCCGTGGTTTTTGACAGGTCCAATCTGCTCACGGATGATGTTCCGGAAAGAAAATTTGACGTGATTTTCTGTCGGAACGTGATGATTTATTTTGATCTGCCCACCAAGGAAAAGATCGTGGAAAAAATGTATTACGCTTTGAAGCCCGGTGGATATTTCATTATCGGCGGGGCGGAGAGCCTGAGTATCGTTGAGCACAAGTTCACCTTTGTTTCCCCCAGTGTTTACCAGAGATGACCTCTTTTTTATAGCCCCGATAAATTCTCCGGATAAATTCTCCGGATAAATTCTCCGGATAAATTCTCAGCCCCGGATAAAGCGCGTCGCATACCCAATTTTTCGAAACCGGCTTGACAGGGCTTCAAAAACCCGTTAATTTATGACTGAGCGCTCGCTCAGTATAATAATTGCCGTAGCCCGGATATTTCATGAATTTTTTCGGGTAGAAGGGCAATCAACAGGAGATATCATGACTGACCAGCTTTCCGGGATTAATGAAATTCCCACCGATGTCAAGGATAAGGATCTGGTCCGGAAAAGACGCCGGCAGATCGTGGACGCCTCGGTGGCCCTGTTTGTGCAGCACGGCTATCACAAAACCACTACCCGCCAGATCGCCCGGGCCAGCGGTGTTTCCATCGGCAGTCTTTACGAGTATGTCTCCACCAAGGAGGATATCCTTTACCTGGTCTGTGACGCCATTCACGCCGAGATGGAGGCCAATGTCGACGCGGTTCTGTCCCGCCAGAAACCGGGCCTGGAAGCGCTGGCTGAGGCGGTACGCGGTTATTTCACGGCCTGCCATGACATGAGCGATCATATCGTGCTGATCTACCAGGTGACCCAGTTTCTACCGGATAAATGGAAGAAAAAAGTTCTGGCCAACGAGATCCGGGTAACCGGCATTTTTAAAAATCTGCTGGAAAAGATCCCCGGCAGTAAAGACCGGCCGGAACTGGATGAGCGCCGCCTGGACCTGGTCGCCCATAATATCGCCGTGCTGGGGCATGCCTGGGCCTTCCGGCGCTGGTTTTACGCCGGGCACTATTCGCTGGAGGAATATATCGCTTTTCAGACCGAAAGCATCATCGGCGCTTTTGGCCCGGGATAGATGACCAAAACAGAACATACGGGAGAATTTAATGGAAACTGAAATTTATCAGCCTCACCACAACATCCGGGTGGTCACGGCCACTTCTCTGTTTGACGGACACGACGCGGCCATCAACGTCATGCGCCGGATCCTGCAGGATACCGGGGTGGAGGTCATTCACCTGGGGCACAACCGCTCGGTGGATGAAATTGTCCGGGCGGCCGTGGAAGAGGACGCCCAGGGGATCGCCGTGTCCAGTTACCAGGGCGGCCACGTCGAGTTTTTCAAATACATCATCGATTCCCTGAAAACCCATGACGCCGCCCATATCAAGGTATTCGGCGGCGGCGGCGGGGTGATCGTGCCCGACGAGATCAGGGAGCTGCAAGAGTACGGCGTCACCCGGATCTATTCACCCGAAGACGGGGCCAACCTGGGTTTACAGGGAATCATCAATGACCTGGCGGCCAGCCTGGATTTTTCAACCCTGGCCGAGCGTTCGGTGGAGGCCTCCTCGCTTTCGCCGGACAATCCCGCCGCCGTGGCCCGGATGATTTCCCGGATCAGGATGGAGGAGGCCCGGGGCGGCCAGGCCCTGGCGGCTTTAAAGGAAGAGCTGGCAGCGGTTACCCCGGACCGGCGCGTGCCGGTGGTGGGCCTGACCGGTACCGGCGGGGCCGGTAAATCCAGCCTGCTGGATGAATTGATTCTCAGATTTCTGATGGATGGCGAGGATATCCGGATCGCCGTCATCTGCGCCGACCCTTCCCGCCGCAAGACCGGCGGCGCCCTGCTGGGCGACCGCATCCGCATGAACTCCATCAACAGCCCCCGGGTCTACATGCGCAGCCTGGCCACCCGGCGCTCCCACACCGAGGTGCCCGCGGCCATGCCGGAAACCGTGGCCGTGGCCCGGGCGGCCGGCTATGACCTGATCATCGTGGAGACGGCCGGCATCGGCCAGGGCGATTCTCATGTTTACGATCTGGTGGACGTGTCCCTCTATGTCATGACCAGTGATTTCGGAGCATCCTCCCAACTGGAAAAGATTGACATGCTTGATTTCGCCGACCTGGTGGCGGTTAATAAATTTGAAAAGCAGGGCTCCGAGGACGCCCTGCGGGATGTCCGCAAGCAGATTCAGCGCAACCGCGGCGCCTGGGAGGCGTTACCGGAAGAGATGCCGGTTTTCGGAACCATCGCCGCCAGGTTTAATGACGACGGGGTGACGGCCCTGTATCACGCCCTGCTGGACGTCATCGACGAAAAAACCGGGCGGCGGTTCGGGTCCTGGCTGCCCCGGCCGGAAGGTCGCTGCTCTTCGGCCCGGTCCATTCTCATTCCGGCCGACCGGGTCCGATACTTGTCCGAGATAGCCGACACCGTCCGGGACTATCACCGGCAGACCCGGGAACAGGCGGATCTTTTGCGCCGGGAATGGCACCTGCGGGAATCAAAACGAGCCCTAGCGGAAGCGGGCCGGGAGGCGGCCTCTCCGGAGGAACTGGACCATCTCATCGCGGCGGTCAGTGACAGTATTAACCACGAGACCAGGCAGGCTCTGGAGGAGTGGGACAGCCGCAAAGCCGCGTATCAGGGGGAGGAGCTGGTTTACACCGTCCGGGAAAAAGAGATCCGTCTGCCCTTGACCGCGGTTTCCCTGGCCGGCACCCGTATCTCCAAGATCGCCCTGCCGGATTATCTTGATCCGGGTCAGATCTATCAATGGCTGCGCCGGGAAAATCTGCCCGGTTATTTTCCCTATACCGCCGGAGTTTTTCCCCTCAAGCGGGTGGGCGAGGACCCCACCCGCATGTTTGCCGGCGAGGGTGATCCCGCCCGGACCAACCGGCGTTTCAAGCTGCTTTCCGCGGACGCCGCGGCCAAGCGCCTGTCCACCGCTTTTGATTCGGTGACTCTTTACGGCCATGATCCGGAAACCCGGCCGGATATCTACGGCAAGGTGGGCACATCCGGGGTCAGCGTCTGCACCATCGACGATGTTAAAGTACTCTATGACGGGTTTGATCTGTGCTCTCCTGAAAATTCCGTGTCCATGACCATCAACGGTCCGGCCCCGATCATGCTGGCCATGTTTCTTAATACCGCCATTGATCAGCAGGTGGAGCGGTTTTCGGCCGAGCAGAACCGGGCGCCCTCGGCCGAAGAGCGCGAGGCCATCCGGCGGCAGGTTCTGGAAACCATCCGCGGCACGGTCCAGGCCGACATTCTCAAGGAGGACCAGGGCCAGAACACCTGCATCTTTTCCATCGAGTTCGCCCTTAAGATGATGGGCGACATTCAGCAGTTTTTCATTGATCACAACGTCCGCAATTTTTACTCGGTTTCCATCTCGGGCTATCATATCGCCGAGGCCGGGGCCAACCCCATCACCCAGTTGGCCCTGACTCTGGCCAACGGCTTTACCTACCTGGAGTATTACCTGGCCCGGGGCATGGAGCTGGACCGCTTCGCGCCCAATTTTTCCTTCTTTTTTTCCAACGGCATGGACCCGGAATACACCGTTATCGGCCGGGTGGCCCGGCGCGTCTGGGCGGTGGCCTTAAAAGAGAAGTACGGCGGGGCGGCCCGCTCCCGGATGCTCAAGTACCATATCCAGACCTCGGGTCGCTCCCTGCACATGCAGGACATCCAGTTCAACGATATCCGGACCACCCTCCAGGCCCTGTGCGCCATTTATGACAACTGCAACAGCCTCCACACCAACGCCTATGACGAAGCCATTACCACCCCCAGCAACGAGTCCGTGCGGCGGGCCCTGGCCATTCAGCAGATCATCAACCAGGAGTGGGGCCTGGCCAGAAACGAGAACCCCCTGCAGGGCTGCTTTATCGTGGAGGAGCTGACCGACCTGGTGGAAGAGGCCGTCCTGGCCGAGTTCGACCGTCTGACCAGCCGGGGCGGGGTGCTGGGTGCCATGGAAACCGGCTACCAGCGTTCCCGCATCCAGGAAGAATCAATTCATTACGAGCAGCGCAAACATACCGGCGAACTGCCCATCGTGGGCGTCAACACTTTTATAAATCCCCGGGGCGTCGAGGCCGCCGAAAGCGCCGAGGTGGTCCTGGCCCGGGCCACGGAAGAAGAAAAACAGTCCCAGCTGGACCGCCTGGCCGCCTTTAAAGAAAGGAATAAAGACCAGGCCACGGCTGCCCTGGAACGCCTGCGGCAGGCGGCCCTGGCCGGGGATAATATCTTTGCCGAGCTCATGGAGACGGTGCGCTGTTGTTCGTTGGGGCAGATTACCGAGGCTTTGTATGCTGTTGGCGGCCAATACCGGCGGGGCATGTGATTGCGGTTCGATTCCGGCGCACCTGCTA
>JAWOCW010000126.1:0-4920 GCA_046483615.1 Desulfosudaceae bacterium | reverse complement strand
CAATTCACCGTAACCAACATCCCCAAAATCATCGGGGGGGTAACCCCGGACTGCCTGCGGGTGGCTGACCGCCTTTACAGCCATATCACCGAGACGGTGCCGGTATCGTCGGCCCGGGTGGCTGAATTCGCCAAAATACTGGAGAACACCTTCCGGTCGGTTAACATCGCCCTGGTCAATGAACTGAAGATGCTGGCCCACCGGATGGACATTGATATTTTCGAAGTCATCTCGGCGGCGGCCACCAAACCCTTCGGTTTCACGCCCTTTTACCCGGGACCGGGGCTGGGAGGACATTGCATTCCCATCGATCCCTTTTACCTCACCTGGAAAGCCCGGGAGTACGGTTTTGCCACCCGCTTTATCGAACTGGCCGGTGAAATCAACACCGCCATGCCGGATTACGTTATCGGTAAAATCTTCGAGGCCCTGAACCACCGGGGCCGGTGCGTGCAGGGCAGCAATATTCTTATTCTCGGCGTGGCTTACAAGAAAAACGTGGATGACGATCGGGAATCACCGTCTTATCCGATCATGAAACGACTACTCCAACAGGGCGCCCGGGTGACCTACAATGACCCCTGGATCCCCCGTTTACGAGCCACCCGAAAATATGATTTTAACATGACCTCCGTGACGCTGAACGAACAAACCCTGACTGACGCCGACGCCGTGGTGATCCTGACCGATCACAGTCAATATGACATGGAATTCATTGTCAGGCACGCCCGGCTGGTGATAGACACCCGCAATGCTACCGCCGGGCTGGCGGGTATCGAAGGAAAAGTGGTCGTGGCCTGAGCAGGATTTAACAATCAGCTAAAAATGATGGTCCCGTAAAAAATCGTGGTCAGACGGCTTCTGATAATCACAAAACCGCTGTTATTTGCCGAACCAAAAGCATAACCCCGCAACACGCAAGTTAAAGGATTGTTATGGAACTGAAAAAAGCAGCCAAAGCCCGCCGCAGCATAAGACGATTCAAGCCCGATCCGGTTGACGCCAAAACCCTGCGGGGGATATTGTCCCTGGCCCGTTACGCTCCCTCGGCCATGAACACCCAGCCCTGGACTTTCGTGGTCGTCAGCGGCGAGCCGCTGGAAGCCATCAAGAAAGAAAACATCGAACACCTCCGGTCGGGAAAAGCAGCCCAACCGGAGCACAGCACCTCGGTCTGGCCGAAAAACAGCGTCTTTCGCCAGCGTCAGGTTGATCTGGGCAAACAGCTATTCACCTTGATGAAAATTCCCCGGGACAATCCGGACAAGCGCCTGGACTGGATGGAGCGTGGTTACCGTTTCTTCGACGCTCCGGCGGCTATCATTATCACCTATGACAAGGTATTTACCAAACCCGGCCCTCTGCTTGACCTGGGCGCCGTCATGCAGATGATATGCCTGGCCGCCACTGACGCCGGCCTGGGGACCTGCATCGAAGATCAGGGCATCCACTATCCGGAAATATTGCGTAAACACGCCCGGATTCCGGACTCCAAGGTTATCTCCACCGCCATCGCCATCGGTCATCCAGATCCGGATTTTCCGGCCAACCAGGTCAACAGCGGCCGGGCCCCAGTAGATGAACTGACCATCTGGGTGGGCTTTGATTGAAACAGCAGCCATCACCAGACAAGTGGTAAACAATGAAATCAACCATCCGCCACGGATTGCCTCTGCTGCGATTTCCTGGCCTGGCCGACTGCCCCGGCCTGGACCACGGTATTTTCACGCGACAGGGCGGCGTCAGTTCCCCGCCGTTTGACAGCCTCAACCTGGGAACCGCCGGGGGGGACCGGCCGGAGGACGTGCGACAGAACCGGGCCGCCGTAACCCGCTGTTTTAACCACGACCGCCTCATCTTCGTAAAGCAGGTCCATGGCACCGGGATCCGGGTCTTCAAAAAGGAGCGGACGCCCGATCTGAACAGCGCCGACTATCTCGAGGGAGACGCCCTGGTATCAGATATTCCCGGCCTGTTGCTGGGCATAAAACTGGCCGACTGCCAGGCGGTCATCCTGTTTGATCCGGTCAAACTGGTCGCGGCCAATATTCATTCCGGCTGGCGCGGCAGCGTGGCCAATATTATCGGCAAAACCATCGGCGTCATGAAGGAAGAGTTCGGCTCTCAGCCGGGTGATATCCAGGCCGGCATCAGCCCCTCCCTGGGTCCCTGCTGCGCCGAATTTGTCAATTATCAACAGGAGCTGCCGCCGGAACTGTGGTCATATAAAGCCCCCGCTGACTCCCCCGCTCACTCCCCCGCTGACTCACCTGATGACCATCCTGAGCATCCTTCTGAGCATCATTTTGATTTCTGGGCCATCAGCCGGGACCAGTTGACCACCGCCGGCGTTCCGGAAGACAAGATTGAAACCGCCGGTATCTGCACCCGCTGCCGGACCGACCTTTTCTTCTCCTATCGCGCTGAAGGCCGCACCGGCCGGTTCGTGGCCGTGGCCGGCCTGACCCCGGGCTCCGATCCGGGACAAGATAACAAAATATTACCATAAATCACGACTTTTTACGAAGCCGTCAATCTTTTCTGAAAATACAATCCCGTCGGCTTGGGATAACGTTCTGCCTTACAAACAGGAAGCGGCTTTAAGAAAATCTTTTTTTCTGGCCCGGGGCTGTTTTTTAAGAAAGTATTCCAGTTGAAAAGCCTTGCTCTTGGTCAGGCGTTGGCTGTGGGCGACAAGCTTTACGGGCCGCCGCGACCTGGTATACTTGGCCCCCTCCCCGGCCTGGTGTTGTTGCAAACGGTTGGCCAGGTCGGTGGTAACCCCGCAATAGAGGGTATGGTCGGCGCATTCCAGCAGGTAAACATACCAGGTTGCCTTCACCGGATACTCCTTTTCTCATTAACCAGGGCCAATCTGCGATCAATGGATTCGGCTACCTGCGTGGCCAGGGCCATAATGGTGATCTGGGGATTGACTCCCAGGGAGGTCGGCACCAGGCTGCCGTCGGCCACGAACAGGTTCCGGACATCATAGGTTTCTCCCTCGGGACTGACGGCGCCGAGCGTCGGGTGGGCGGCCATGCGGCAGGAGCCCAGGGGATGGAAGGCCAGCATCTCCACCTGGATCGGTTTCAGGCGCAGCCGGCGCAGTTTTTCCACGTCATCCATCGATTCCAGCACCGGCATCTTCGAAATACCGGTAAAAACCCGGACAGCCCCGGCCGCGAAAAAAATGGCGGCGGTATGGGCCACCCCTGTTTTCAGTTTTTCAATATCACCGGAAGTTACGGAGTAGGTGTTGAGCGGCCGGTTGGAGCGGCGCCGGCCCGGGATATTATAGACCCGGCCGGAGCTTTCATCGTGAGCCATGACCCCGAAAGCCGCCAGGCGATTGTAGTTTTGGGCCATTTGTTTGTGTTCGTGTCCCACCCCGGGCAGGGCCGGCAGCAGCAGGGAGGGATGGACGAAAATTCCTTCCAGCATGATCCCCTGCCCGGAGAAGTCATCCACGTAAGCTCCCTGGGAAACTCCCTTCCAGCCTTCGACTATCTCGTCCATCAGGGCCACCACCCGGGTGCCGGGATGAATCTGGAGGTTACGGCCGATATGCCGGTTTTTAAGTCCCTGGCGCCGGAGAAAAGCCGGGGTCAGCATGGCCCCGCCGGCCACCACCACCAGCCGGGCCGTGATGACCACCCGGTAAGCCGGGCGGCCGGTCCGCGGATCCAGGGCGGCGGCTATGACGCCGTGGACCCGGCCGTGATTGATGATCAGCTTCTCCGCCCGGCAGTCGGCGAAAATTTCAGCCCCGTGCTGTTCCGCCCGGGGAATATAGGTGACGTCGACGCTCTGCTTGGCCCCTTCCTGGCAGCCGAACTGGCAGGGCCCGCATCCCCGGCAGTCCCGGACGTTGTGTTTCAGGGGACGGCAGTCAAGCCCCAGCTTGTCACAGCCCCGTTTGACGACCCGGGCGTTTTTTCCCAGCACCTCCCAGGGCAGTTCGGTCACGTTCAGGATCGACTCCACCCGTTCAAAAACAGGCTCCAGGGCCGCCGGCGTCAGGTGAGCCAGGCCCAGGTCCCGCCGCCAGGTGGCCAGGATCGGCTCCGGGGTCCGGAAACAGGTGGCGGAATTGACGGTGCTGGATCCGCCGATACATCGGCCCAGGGTGACCGATATGCCGGCGTTGCCGACGGTGCCGGTGGAGCCGCCATCGCGGTACAGGTTCATCAAGCCCGGCAGGGGCAGGCCGTTCCAGTCCGCCCGGGTAAAATGGCCGCCCTCTTCCAGGAGCACCACCTCATGACCTTTTTCAGCCAGCTCCTTGGCCACCACCGCCCCGCCGGGTCCGCTGCCGATGACGCAAACCTGGCAGGTCTTTTGAAAATCCCCCTGGTAGTCGGCAAAAGTATGAATCATACCGGCTCACCACTTTCCGGGGCGTCCAGATGACAACCGTGCTCATAACCGATGGCCGCGACCGCCGGCTGCCGCTCATAAAAAGCCATCATGGTCAGCAGCTTGAATATCAGAAGGATGTAACGGTTTAACACCAGGCGGCTGTGCTCCAGGCCGCGCAGGAGCCGGGTGGCCCTTTCCCGGGAAAGGGCCGTCAGGGGACGACCGGTGCGGATCAGGCTGTTAAGCTCGATCCAGAGCAGGGCCGCCGGCAAACCAAGCCGCGCCGCCGGATCAAGCTTGTCTATCAATTGGTTGATCCGGGGAATCAGGTCAAAATCCTCGGCCCCGGCCGAAAAAGCCCCGCCCCGGGGAATCAGGGCCGCCATCATGGCCCGCAGTACTTTTGCCCGGCGACCGGATATAACCGGTTTAGCAGATGAGGAGTCGTCATCCGGGCGGAACCTCGCCGCGCCGTCGGTGGTCGCCTTGCCCCCGGTCCGGCGCGGAACGCGGCCGGACCGGGGGCAAGGCGACCACCGGCGGCGCGGCGCGGTTCCG
>JAWOCW010000084.1:0-8294 GCA_046483615.1 Desulfosudaceae bacterium | reverse complement strand
GTGTTTAAAATAAGAAACAGCGCCAGCAGCTTCCAGCGATTGCCCTGGTTTCCCGGACCACCCGCTCGCAGCAGCTCACCGGGGATGCGGCGATAAGCGGACACGAAAAAATCATAGCCCGGCAAATCCAGCAGCAGGCGGCAGGTATCCAGGGCGTCCGGATCTTCCCGGCTTGAAATCTGATTGAGCCGGGCCGCGAAAAGATTGATCTGTTTATGGGAAATTTCCTGAACCAGGGTCCGGACCCGCTCCAGGTCACTGGAGGAGGTGTCGTTTAAATCGCTTATTTCCTTTTGAAACCATTCTACGCCATCTTTTTCATGACGCCAGTAACGGTAAACATTATGAAGATACTTGATCAGCAGGGCGTTAACGGGTCCAAAATCGCGGCTTCCCAACCCGGGATTGTTCAGCAGATTACCGGCGATGGTACCGATCTGATAATAACTTTTCACAAAAGCGAAAAAGTCGTCCCCCTCCAGCCGGTAGACAGCCTCGCAGGCATGATGTAAAACCGGGATAAAGTCCGAACGTTCCACCTTGGTCAGGCGGGATAAAAAAAGCAGCAGGTTGTCGGCGGCATCGTTTTTTATCTCTGGCAGGCGGGAAGACTTGACGGCACCGGCCAGGATATTTACATAAAGATCCGCGGCCTCCGGGCCCTTATCATGATTTTGCAGCTGGTGAAAGTAATCCAGAGAAAAGGTTCGGGCTTCCTGAACAATGAACTGCCAGTTTTTATAAGGGTGGGACAATTCTTTTAAAAAAGTTTCAATCCTGTCCTGAAGCCCGTAATACCTGGACATGACTTCACGCAGGACCAGGTAGCGCTCCTCAATATCAACATCGACGTGATAACTGGCCAGATTAACTTCAAGTGCTTTTGATTTTACGGTCATTTTAATTGCCGGCCATGATTAAGATCAAAAGGGGAAAAACCTGTCCGGATTTCGGAGAAATTTTCGGATTCAGGCCAAGCGGCACCTTTCCTTCCGCCCCGGTTCTTCCTGGGCGAAGGCGACCGACTCGACTCCTGAAATATCCGGGCTAACTTTGGTCTTCCGACGCCTCGGTTTCCTTCAGTCGCTTGATGAAAGAACGGGCTTCTTCTTCACTGCCGAAACGACGCCTTTCATAAGCGGAGTCTCTTTCAATGGTTACGGTCACCGAAACCACTTCACCGCTTTTGTTGGTTTCCTTGGAAAGCTTTATTTTCATTGGCCGCTATCCTTTTTTCCAGTTATTTTTCCTTGAATTGGTGGACATAGTCCTCAAATTGACGCCTTACCTCAGGATCAGGCTCCTCGTCATAAAGCCGTTCAATAATTCCCCGCACCCCGTCTTTTGACAATACCAGCGAATCTCCCTGCTCTTTGTACAAACTGACGGCGGTCTGGGAGATGCCGGAGCAAAGGGCGTCCAGAAAACGCTGCCTGACCCGCAGCCCCCGGCCGTTGCTGGTAGGATGCAGAAAAGATTTTAAAAATATGGCGGTGGCGTTTTTGGCCGCGATCCAGGGGGCGCCGATTCGGCGGGTCGCCTCATAGACCATGGCGGCGATAATAAGCGGGCTGCGGCGCAACGACTCCGGAGGGACCTTGTTGGTTTCGCCCAGATCGGTAAGGCACAAAGACACGAAATAAGACATGGTTCCCTGGGAACCATAGAGGTATTGCCCGGTTTCCTGGCTTTCATTAAAAAAGACCGAGCCCGGCAGATCCGTGATGGTACTGGGTTGAACGCCGATTCGATTCTTTATGCAGAACCGGGCCACCTCCATGCCGGTGTTGTCGGTAATGGAATTGAAATAATCATACGGCAGCCCGAAGATAAAGGAGCCGTGAACGGAAATGCCGTGAGCGTGGATTCTCTTGATTTTGGCGCGGTAATAATCCGGCACTGACAGGCCGCTTTTTTCAATATCAGACACGATATGTTTATTGATATGCTTGAGGTTCCGCATATCCAGCGATTCCAGCCCGATAAAGAAATGGGTCCCGCCGGAGCGGCGGATCTTGCGCAGCAGATCATCATCATTGGCCACGTCAATGGAAATCTGCACGGCATAATTAAGGCACAATTCGCTGTCTATGATTTTATCCAGCAGCGTCAGCAGGTGTTTACGGCCCAGCAGCAGATTGTCCGGCGTGAAAAAAAAGTAACGATTGGTAAAATCCAGCCGCCCCGCCTGGGCCTGTTTCAACTCCTCTATAAAATCATCGGGATCACGCAGGCGCAGGGCACGCTGTTTTTTGGGCAGGGTGGAAATGGAGCAGAACTTGCAGGAAAAGGGGCAGCCGGTATGCGGGGCGGCGGGATTGATCCTGAAATGCCGGATGGGCGTCCACCGGACAAGGGGCAGCCGATGCAGCAGGTTGATTTTCAAAGGTTCCAGGGGCTCGACATTCTTGAAATCACCCCAGACACCATCCTCGATCAACTTATAACCGGTATACTCCGCTTCCAGGCTGCCTTGTTTGAGTCCGGCCAGAATATCGTTTATGACAAGACTGTCGCCGGCGCCCTTGACAATGGAGATCAACTCCGGGTAGGGAGCGTATTTACGGATGAAAGTGTCCACGTCTTCCGGGGTGGTGGAAACATGGATACCGCCAAGGATAACCGGAATGCGGGCGTGATTCAGAACCAGGGCCGCCGCGGCCGCTCCGGGAAAGTTGGAGCTCATGGTGGTAATAAAAACGGCCCGCGGGAGCCGTTGATGGCCTAGAAAAACCTGGGAAAACAGTTTGCGCTTGCCGTCCAGCATAACGATCAGATGATCCGGGGCCAGCCGGGCCAGCTGATTTTGAATGTACACGGCCGAATACATCTCAATGGCCAGGGTGTCAACCATGGTCATGCGCTGGCGGCTGGACTGAAAATCAAGAAATTCAAGGAAATTATCGGCTGAAATGGCCCGGGCGGGTTGGCCGCTCAGGTAATAAATAACGTCAAACGGTGACAGGTTATCCGCCGGCATCAAGTCCATCAGATTGTAGGTCAGCGGATTATAAACAACAAAATAGTTTAAGGCCATGTCCCCGTCCGGATATTTTTACGGCATTCTGGTTTATGTTAATCTTCAACATAAATTTTATATCACAGCTTAACAGATTCTGGCAATATCAGAACACGGTGATACCTCATAAATATAAGTGGACCAGCCCGGGTATCCTGTGATATTAAAGACGCTGAACAGCAGCTGCCCCGGAGGTGAATCATGACGGACCAGGCCTGCCCCGGATTTCAATGGAGTGGAATTTCGGCCGGCATCAAAAAAGAAAAATCAAAAAAAGATCTGGGACTTATTTTTTCGGATGTGCCTGCCAGCGCGGCGGCGGTCTTCACGAAAAACCGGGTCAAGGCGGCCCCGGTGCTGCTTGACGCCGAGCGAATCAAGCCGGGAACGGCCCAGGCCATTGTGGTCAACAGCGGCAACGCCAACTGCTGCACCGGCGAACAGGGCATGACCGACGCCCTGGAAATGGCGCGAAGCACGGCCCTGGAGCTGAATATTCCGGAAAATCAGGTACTGGTAGCATCTACCGGCGTGATCGGCGCGCCCATGCCCATGCCGACAATCGTCCGCTCTTTGCCCGCCGCCGTCAAGGCCTTGTCTCCCTCCGGTTGGCAGGATTTTTCAGAAAGCATCATGACCACCGATCGGTTTCCCAAAACCGTCATCACCTCCGGCCGGCTGGCTGACGGCAGCCCATACACTATCGCCGCCGTGGCCAAGGGGGCCGGCATGATCCGGCCGGACATGGCCACCATGCTCTGCTTTGTCTGTTCCGACATCCAAGCCCCGCCGGAAGTATTATCGGACATGCTGACCCGGGCCACGGACAACTCCTTTAACCGCATTACCGTGGACGGCGACACCAGCACCAATGACACCGTTATCCTGCTGGCCAACGGATTAAGCGGCGCCGTCCTGAAATCCGAAAGACAGCAAGCCGGTTTTCAGGAGGTTCTGAATGGTGTGCTGGGCAAGCTGGCCCGGATGATGGTCAAAGACGGCGAAGGCGCCACCAAGTTTATCGAAATCCGGGTCCGGGGAGCCGCCTCCCGGCAGGAAGCCCTCCTGGCGGCGGAAACCGTGGCCGGCTCGGTTCTGGTTAAGACCGCTTTTTTTGGGGAAGATGCCAACTGGGGGCGCATCGCCGCCGCGGTGGGACGATCCGGGGCGGAGTTTGACCCGGATCGCCTGGATATTTTTTTTGACGACGTACAACTGGTAGGTAACGGCCGGGATTGCGGCTCCCCGGCCGAAACCGCGGCCGCCGCCGTTGTTAAAAAAGAGGAAATCACGGTGGTGATAGATTTAAACACGGCGGGTCAGGGAGAAGCCGCTGTCTTCACCTGTGACTTGTCACTGGATTACGTGAAAATCAACTCGGATTACAGGTCGTAGCCGGATCCTGTAACAACCGCCCGAAATGACCATGCGTTTACAAAAATATCTTTCCGCGGCCGGGGTCTGTTCCCGGCGAAAGGCGGAAAATTATATTCTGGAGGGCCGTGTCAGCGTCAACGGGGTGGTGGTCAGCCGCCTGGGCAGCAAAGTTGACCCGGTCATTGACCGGGTCACGGTAGATGGCCGGCTGGTGCGAAAAGAAGCGCCCAAAGTATATATCGCCCTGAACAAACCAGCCGGCTATGTCAGCAGCTGCTTTCAGAAACAGGAAAAGACGGTCCTGGAACTGGTTCCGGGAGAAGAACGAATCGTGCCGGTGGGACGGCTGGACAAAGATTCGACCGGTCTGCTGCTGTTGACCAATGACGGGGCCCTGCACAACCGGCTGACCCACCCTTCCTTTGATCATGAAAAGGTTTATGAGGTCACCACGGCCACGCCCTTGACCAACGCTGAGCTGGATATGCTGAGAAAAGGCATCCGGCTGGGCGGCCGAAAAACCCGTCCGGCTAAAGTGCAGCGACTGTCCGACCGTCGTTTCCGGATAACCCTCAAAGAGGGCCGCAACCGTCAGATCCGGCGAATGACGGCCAAACTTGGCCACCGGGTAACGGCCCTGCACCGGATTCGCCTGGCCGGCCTGGATCTGGCCGGTCTGAAAGAAGGAGACTGGCGTTATTTAAGCGACACTGAAAAGCAGCGGTTGCTGCTGCGCGGGGCGGCCCCCCCTCGCTGATATTATTTTTTTTTAAACAGGAGCGACCTGGTGACAGAACCCCTGGTTTGGGCTGAAATAGACCTGGCAGCCGTGGCCCGTAACGTCCGGAACTTAAAGTCTCTGATCGGTCACAATTGCTCGCTGATGGCGGTGGTCAAGGCCAATGGATACGGCCACGGCATGGTTCCGATAGCCCGCGCCGCCCTGGAAAACGGCGCCGACGCCCTGGGCGTCTCCCGGTTTGAGGAGGCCCTGGCCCTGCGCCGGGAGGGGCTGTCCGCGCCGATTCTGATCCTGGGCGCCACCCCGGCAAAGCACTTTTCCGATCTTATCCGGAATGATTTTCGCCAGACAATCTGGTCGCTGGCCGAGGCCGCGGAGTTGTCCCGGGCGGCCGTGGCCGCGGGGAAAAAAATCAGGGTGCATTTAAAAGTTGACACCGGCATGGGCCGGCTGGGCCTGACCGCCGCGCCGGCCGGTCATCCGGAGGTCCTTTCGGAAGCCATCCGGGAAACCCGCGCCATCGCCGATCTGCCGGGCCTGATCCTGGAAGGCGCCTACACCCATTTTGCCGCTGCCGACGCCCCGGACAAAACAGATACCCGTGAACAGTTGCAACTATTTTCCTCGTTTCTGGACGGTTTAGACAAAGAAGCCGGGCTGGCGCCCCAGCAACGGCACGCCGCCAACAGCGCCGCCATCATTGATCTGCCGGACAGCCATTTTGACCTGGTCCGGGCCGGGCTGGCGATTTACGGATTATACCCTTCCTCCCATGTCAACCGGGAAAAAGCCGGGCTGGTGCCGGCCATGTCCCTGAAAACCCGGATCATCCAGGTTAAAAAGGTGCCGGCCGATTTTACCGTCAGCTACGGCGCCACCTATACCACTCCGCGGCCGACCACTCTGGCCGTCGTTCCGGTGGGCTATGCCGACGGCTACAACCGGCTGCTGTCCTCCCGCGGCACCATGCTGGTGGGCGGCCGGAGAGTGCCGGTGGTGGGCCGGGTCTGCATGGACCTGACGGTGCTGGACGTGGGCGACTGCCCTGAGGTGACGGTCGGGGAGGAAGCGGTTGTTTTCGGCCGCCAGGGCGGGGCCGAAATCACCGTGGATGAAATCGCGGCCGAGCTTGACACCATTAATTATGAAATCGTCTCCACCGTGGCTGAACGGGTGCCGCGAGTCTATCTGTAAGGCGGGCGGACCGACCGGGGCATAAAATTAAAAACCATCCTTAAATGTTCTTAAGCAGGACGTTGGAACCGGACCTGTCCATTTCTTTATAAATATTGTTGACCGCCGCTGACAGATCATGAAATTCCGGATGATGCTCCACCGCCGGCAGGGCGTTCAGCCCGTTTTTATCCAGCGTTTCCAGCACGTATGAAACGGTCAGGTCATTGATGTCCCGGGCCGGCATCCAGCCGCTCTCGCCGCCGTCGCCGGGGGCGGTGCTGATAATCAGGCCGCTTTCAAAAAGCTGCTCAACAATAATTCTAAGCAGGCGGATGGGAATATCCAGGGTGCGCGATATCTGGCTGGTAGTTAAGGGGGTCTCTCCCTTTTGAAAATTTTTAACCAGCAGGTGAACCACCGACAGGCTGAGAATCCGTCTCAGGGCCGGGCTGATCTGCCGGCTGTCCGGCTCCAGCTCGTATTCATCGGCGTTCTGGTGAGCAAAGGACAACTCCGCCCCGAACAAGACAATCAACCAGCTCAATTTCAGCCAGATCAAGAACAGCGGCAGGGCCGCGAAACTGCCGTAAATGGCATTGTAGCGGGACATGCCCACCTGAAAATAGAGATAACTCCATTGCAGGAGCTTGAAAACCGTACCGGCCACGACGCCGGCAATGACCCCGGATTTGATATTGACCCGGGTGTTGGGCATGAACATATAGATAAAAGTGAACAAGATCCAGATAAAGATCAAAGGCAGCAGCTTCAATAAAAACATGATAACCGGGCTGAAAAACCCCAGAAAAGCGATTTTTTCGGTAATGATGGTGACCTGGCTGGAGATCAGCACCGTGGCGCTGCCGGAAAGAACCAGCAGCAGCGGCACAATCAGGATAAGAGAGAGGTAGTCGCTGAATTTCTGCCGGATGGTCCGGGCGGAGGCATTGCCCCAGATATCATTAAACGATTTTTCGATATTATTGAACACCCTGATGACGGCCCAGAACAGCAGAACCGCGCCGATGCCCGCCAGCAGGCCGCCCCGGGTCTGCTTCAGCATGGCCTGAGCGTATTCCACCACCCGGTTGACAACCTCCTGCTGGCCGGCGAATTGTTCCAGTAATTGTTTTTCCAGCAGATTCTGGAGCCCGAAGCCCTTGGCCACCACAAAGGCCATGGCAATGACCGGCACAATCGAGATAAGGGAATAAAAGGTCAGGGCCGAGGAGCGCAGGGGGCATTTGTCATGCACAAACTCCCGGGCCGCGATCAGAAATATCCGCACACCGCCCAGGAGCAGTCCCTTTTTCCCCGTAATTTCCTGGAGGCGGACGCGCCAGATATCTTCCCGGACATACTGCCTGACCTTGGCAACCAGGCCCGGCCATGCTTTAATTTTTTCTTTCATGGGCGCTTATCCCGCCTGGGGTGGAAGTTTCAGGGCGGCTAACAACGAAGATTGTCCTGCTTTATGCCGGCGGCGGCTGGACTCAGAACCGGCCATCACTCCCTGAGGCTGCCCAGAAAACAGCCACTGGCCGAAGGATTGCTGCTGCCGCCGTCATCATCAGTATTTTCATCCGGAATGTCGGCCAGATCCCAGATATAGGTTTCAACCTGGCGGTTACCGTCAGTGTCTTCCGATTTGACTTTTTCCAGCCGGCCCTGGTCGTCATAAATATAAAAGCTGTCAGAACCGCTCGATGTTTCAACCACCTCTTTACGAAGCAGGTTGCCCTCCTCATTGTAAGAATATCTGACAAGGGTATCGCTATCGCCGTCATTGTCTGAATCGACCTCGGTTCCTGTCCAGAAACCGAAGCCATCCTCATCATAATGGTAATATTCAATTTTATCCGCCTCATCGTCACGGTCAGTATCAAATTCTTTTTGATCCAGTTGGCCGGCGGTGTCCGCGTTATAGACGAAATCGATGATCTCTTCAGCGCGACCATCGTTGTCAGCATCAATCTCCTG
>JAWOCW010000387.1:0-17418 GCA_046483615.1 Desulfosudaceae bacterium | reverse complement strand
CGGTAGGCCAGCAGGGCTATGCGGGCTGACCGGTTGGGATCATATTCAATAGAAGCGACCCTGGCCGGGATGTTGTCTTTATTCCGTTTGAAATCAATGACCCGGTAATGACGCTTATGCCCACCGCCGCGGTGACGACAGGTAATCCGTCCATTGGAGTTACGGCCACCTGATTTTTTAAGGGGCTTTATCAGTCCTTTGACGGTGGGAGCATTTTCAGTCAATTCTTCAAAAGTAGAATATTTCTGAAACCTCCGCCCGGGTGATGTCGCTTTTACTTTTTTAACACTCATATCAATTTTCCTCCGGATCAGACGCCATCAAAAAAATCAATGCGTTCGCCGGGCATCAGGGTTACTATGGCTTTCTTCCAGTCCCGTCGCTTACCCATAAATCGGCCCAATCGTTTCTTTTTTCCCTTGATCTGCATTGTCCGGACGCTTTTAACTTTGGTTTTGAAAAGATATTCAACGGCCCGGGCTATTTCCACGCGATTGGCCCGCCGATCCACTTCAAAGGTAACCTGGTTGGCCATTTCTTTTTGAATGGTTGTTTTTTCCGTGTTAATCGGACGCTTGATCAGATCATATACCAGCATTAGGTCAACCTCCCCTCAATAGCAGTCAGCGCCGCTTCTTCCAGAATCAGGTTGTCATACCTGAGAATATCGAAAACATTAATGCCTTCACTTCGGAGGACTTTAATTCCAGGGACATTTCTGGCCGACAACTCCAGGTTTTCATTTTTGTCCCCGGTAACAATGAGGGCGCTGCGGGTACCCAGGGCTTGAGCGAACTTGACAAAATCTTTGGTCTTGATCCGGTTTAAGGTCAGCGCGTCCACCACAATCAGTTCTTTTTCCTGGCATTTGCTGGTCAGGGCCATCTTCAGCGCCAACCGCCGTACTTTCTTGGGTACCTTGATGGCATAATCCCGGGGAACGGGACCAAAAGTAACGCCGCCGCCTTTAAGCAGGGGCGACTTGATGTCACCTCGCCGGGCCCGGCCGGTGCCCTTCTGGCGAAACAATTTACTGCCACTGCCCTTGACGGCCGAGCGCGTTTTAGACGACGCCGTGCCGGAACGTCGGGCCGACATCTGCATGCGGACAACCGCGTGCAGAACGCTTTTTTTGACCGGCACATCAAAAATGCCGTCAGGAAGCTCCCGTTCGGAAACCTTATCGCCATTTATATTTTTCACGTCTGTTGCAGCCATATCATCTCTCATTTAGCAGGTGGGCCAAGCGCCGCCCCTTCTTCTATTTGTTTGCAGCCAGTCTGGTTGCGGCTTTATTGATCTGCACCAGGCCATTCCTGCTGCCGGGCACAGCGCCCTTGATTAACAATAGATTGTCCTCTTCCCGGACATCAACGATTTCCAGGTTTTTTACCGTCTGCCTGACGTTACCGTAACGGCCGGGAAGCTTTTTGCCCTTGACGACCTTACCGGGCCAGGCACTGTTGCCGATTGCTCCCGGAATGCGATGACTCCGGCTGCCATGGGTTTTACGACCGCCACTGAAACCGTGCCGCTTGATAACCCCGGCAAAGCCGCGGCCCTTGGTAAGACCGGAAACGTTAACTTTCTCGCCGGCTTTAAAAAGATCCGCGGTCAATTCCTGACCGGGGCTGTATTCGGCGACATCGCTCACAGCGAGTTCCCGGACACAGGCGAAACCGTTTTCAGACCCGCTTTTTTTAAAATGGCCGGCCAGCGGTTTAGTCGTCTTGTCCAGACGTTTTTTCCCGAAACCGACTTGAAGCGCGTCATAACCGTCGGTCGCGGAGGTCTTAACCTGCGTCACCACGCAGGGGCCGGCTTCCACCACGGTCACGGGAATATATTTCCCGTCATTGCTGAACACGCCGGTCATTCCCAGTTTCCGACCTATAATTCCATTAACCATAATCGCTATCGTCCTCACACGGCTTCAGGCTATAATTTGATAGAAACATCAACGCCCGGTGAAAGATCAAGTTTCATCAGCGCGTCAACTGTCTGCTGAGTGGGTTCCATGATATCCAGCAGACGTTTGTGGGTCCGCATCTCAAACTGCTCCCGGGATTTCTTGTTAACATGAGGAGAGCGCAAGACGCAGTACTTGTTAATTCTGGTCGGTAGCGGAATGGGTCCCAGCACCATGGCCCCGGTTTTGCGGGCCGTGTCCACTATATCCAGAGCTGACTGGTCCAGCAACCTGTGATCGTAAGCTTTAAGCTTTATTCGTATTTTTGTGTTCATAGTCGTTTACAATAATCCCGTGCCTTAATGCTTTTTATTCAATAATCTCGCTGACGACGCCGGCGCCGACGGTGCGGCCGCCTTCCCGAACCGCGAAACGCAGCTCTTTTTCCATGGCGATCGGCGTGATCAACTCACCGGTAATGGTGACATTGTCTCCCGGCATGATCATCTCCACTCCTTCCGGAAGGGTCATGATACCGGTCACGTCGGTGGTCCGGAAATAGAACTGCGGACGGTAACCATTGAAAAATGGCGTATGACGACCGCCTTCTTCCTTGCTCAGGATATAGACCTCCGCCTTGAACTTGGTATGCGGCGTAATCGACTTGGGCTTGGCCACTACCTGGCCGCGCTCAACTTCGTCCCGCTTGGTGCCGCGCAGCAGCAGACCGACGTTGTCTCCGGCCTGGCCCTCGTCCAGCAGCTTCCGGAACATCTCCACCCCGGTACAGACCGTCTTGGCCGTGTCCCGGATGCCCACCAGCTCGATCTCTTCGCCAACCTTGATGACGCCCCGCTCGATCCGGCCCGTGACCACCGTGCCCCGGCCGGAAATGCTGAAAACATCCTCAATCGGCATCAAAAAGGGCTTGTCAATGTCGCGCTTGGGCTCCTCGATGTAGGAATCCAGGGCTTCCAGCAGCTCAAACACGCACTTGGCCTCGTCGCTGTCGGCGTCGTCGCTCTCCAGGGCCTTTAAGGCGCTGCCGCGAATAATCGGGGTGTCGTCCCCGGGAAACTCGTACTTGTCCAGCAGCTCCCGCAGCTCCAGCTCGACCAGCTCGATCAGTTCTTCGTCATCGACCATGTCGCATTTGTTTAAAAAGACCACGATACTGGGCACGCCCACCTGACGCGCCAGCAGGATATGCTCCCGCGTCTGCGGCATGGGTCCATCATCCGCCCCTACTACCAGGATGGCGCCGTCCATCTGGGCGGCCCCGGTAATCATGTTTTTGATATAGTCAGCATGGCCCGGACAGTCCACGTGAGCGTAATGCCGCGCCGCCGTCTCATACTCCACGTGCGCCGTGGCGATGGTGATGCCGCGCTCTTTTTCTTCCGGGGCCTTGTCGATCTTGTCAAAGGCCACGTACTCGGCCATGCCCTTTAATCCGCAATGCTTGGTAACAGCCGCCGTCAGCGTCGTCTTGCCGTGATCTATATGGCCAATCGTACCGACATTTACATGCGGCTTGTTTCGTTCAAATTTCTTTTTTGACATCGTCACTCCCCCTTTTAAAATGAGCCGGTTGCGCTTTCATTTTAAATTGAGCATTATTTTCACCGAAGGCCGCCCGTTCGGATCGGGAGACGCTTACCAGCGGTAATGGGCAAAGGCCTTGTTGGCTTCCGCCATCTTATGCGTATCTTCCTTCTTTTTTACCGATGATCCCCGGGCCTCGGCCGCGTCCATTAACTCGGCGGCCAGCTTGGCATGCATGCCTTTTTCGCTCCGGCCATCGGCATAATTGATCAGCCAGCGAATGGCCAGGGCCACCCTGCGGGCGTCCCTGATCTCAGTCGGTACCTGATAAGTGGATCCGCCCACCCGCCTGGATTTGACTTCTACCCTCGGCTTAACATTGGCAACGGCACCCTCGAAAACCTCCAGGGGAGGTTTTCCGGTTTTGGTTTCAATCACCTCAAAGGCTTTGTACATAATCGACTCAGCCGTGCTTTTCTTGCCATCCCGCATTATCTTATGGATAAAAGCGGCCACCAGCTTGCTGTTGTACTTGGCATCCGGCCGCACCGGCCGAACCGGCACATCTTTTTTTCGGGCCATCCGTTACACCATCTTCTTTAATATTGTCAAATTAATTTGGCGGATGTTGTCCGCGAGCCATTTATTTGGGTCGTTTAGTTCCATATTTGGAACGACCCTGCCTTCTGTCATCAACGCCCAGAGTGTCCAGCGTGCCCCTGACAATATGATACCGAACACCCGGCAAGTCCTTGACACGACCGCCCCGCACCAGCACCACTGAATGCTCCTGGAGATTATGGCCGATGCCGGGAATATAAGCGGTAACTTCCACTCCGGTGGTCAGCCTTACCCGGGCCACTTTACGCAAGGCGGAGTTAGGCTTTTTAGGTGTCGAGGTATAGACGCGGACACAAACCCCTCGTTTCTGAGGCGAGCCCTTCAGGGCCGGTGTCGTCTTTTTCTTGGTGATCCGTTTTCTGCCTTTGCGAACCAGTTGATTTATAGTTGGCATCTTGTTCTTCAAACCCCTTTTTTCTTTGCAAATACGTAGCTGCAGGATCAATTTTTGAGGATCATCATAAAATATTCGATGTTATAATGATCTTCATTGTCTGTCAAGTTTTTTTATTGGCATATTCTTATTTTTTATCAGCCGTGAACCGCTCCCGGCCAAGGCATCGCCTATGAAGAGGCCGTGGCCGAAGCTTTGTCGGTTTTGCTCTTTTCTTTGGCATACTCCACGAATCCGGTCCCGGCGGGGATCAGCCTGCCCATGACCAGATTTTCCTTGAGTCCCTGCAGGTAATCCACCTTGCCGGCAATGCTGGCATCAGTCAACACCTTGGTTGTTTCCTGAAAAGACGCCGCTGATATAAAACTGTCCGTTGCCAGAGAAGCCTTGGTAATGCCCAGGATCAAAGGTTCTCCCACTGCCGGCCGGCCGCCTTTGGCGGCTACCTCGCGGTTAACGTCTTCGAACTTGTAGCGATCCACCTGCTCATCCGGGATAAATTCGGTGTCCCCGATCTCCTTGATCTTAACGCGCCGCATCATCTGCCGGACAATTACCTCGATATGCTTGTCATTGATGGACACGCCCTGCAGCCGGTAAACTTCCTGGACTTCGTTGACCAGGTAGCGGGCCAGCTCCACGTCACCCTTGATGTTCAAAACATCCTGCGGATTGGCGGAACCGGCCACAATCTCCTCACCGGCCTTAACATAGTCACCGTCGTAAACATTGATGTGCTTGCCTCGCGGAATTAAATATTCCCGCGGCTCGCCGCCGTCAACCGGGGTGACCACCACCTTCTGCTTACCTTTTTTGGTGGCTGTCCGGGGAATGGTGACATAGCCGTTGATCTCGCTCAGGACGGCTGTCTCCTTGGGTTTCCTGACTTCAAACAATTCCGCCACCCGGGGCAGACCACCGGTAATGTCCTTGGTTTTGGTGGTTGACCGCGGCAGCTTGGCAATCACGTCCCCGGCCCGGACCTCTTCTCCCTCTTCCACCAGGATAACCGCGTCCACCGGCAGCGGATAGCGGGCGTGGCCTTTACCACTGGGCAGCTTGACTGTTTTATCACCGGACTCTTTAATCGAAATTCTGGGACGAACATCCTGGACCTTGCTTTCCACGATGGTCTTGCTCGACTTGCCGGTAACCGGGTCAATGATTTCCTGCATGGTTTTACCCTTGGTGATATCACCGAACTTTACGGTACCGCCGACCTCGGCCACAATCGGCGTGGTAAAAGGATCCCATTGAGCCAGCAGCTCACCGGCCTTGACTGTCTGCCCATCGGCCACGGTAACCGTCGCTCCGTACAGTACCTGGCAGCGCTCCATCTCCTTGCCGGAGTCACTCACGATGGAAAATTCTCCACCGCGGCGGTCCATGACGATACGCTCGTTATTGGCGTTCAACAGCACTTCCAGCTTGCCGTACTTAACCGTACCCCCCACCCTGGCCTTGATCTCGGCCTGGGCCACCTTTCGACTGGCGGTACCACCGATATGGAAGGTACGCATGGTCAGCTGGGTACCGGGTTCCCCGATGGACTGGGCCGCCAGGATGCCGACCGCCTGTCCCAGCTCGATCAGGTCACCATGAGCGAAATCCCGGCCATAGCACTTGGCGCAGATACCCCGCTTGCAGCTGCAAGTCAGAACCGAACGAATTTTGATCCGGGTAATACCGGAATTCTCAATGGCCTCAATATGATCTTCGGTAATTTCCTGGCCGGATGGGACCAGCACCCGGTCGGTAAACGGATCATAAATATCATCCACGGCGATCCGGCCGATAACCCGGTCCACCAGGCGCTCAATAATCTCTCCGCCTTCGATCAGGGCCTCCACTTCGATACCTTTTTTGGTGCCGCAATCATCGATCTCAATGACGCAATCCTGTGACACGTCAGCCAGTTTGCGGGTCAGATACCCGGAATTGGCCGTTTTCAGGGCCGTGTCAGCCAAGCCCTTACGGGCGCCATGGGTGGAAATGAAGTATTGCAGCACACTCAGGCCTTCCCTGAAATTAGCCGTAATGGGAGTTTCAATGATCTCGCCGGAGGGCTTGGCCATCAATCCCCGCATACCGGCCAGCTGCCGCATCTGGTCTTTACTGCCCCGGGCGCCGGAATCGGCCATCATGTAAACCGGGTTCAATTTACCCGAATTTTCCACATCCGAGCCGTCATCCGCGGTGGTATGCGTTTTCATGGCTTCCATCATCTCATTGGCGATATCATCGGTGGCCTTGGACCAGATATCCACCGATTTGTTGTATTTTTCTCCCTGGGTAATCAAACCATCCCGGTATTGATGGCTGATTTCCTCAATCTTTGCTTCGGCCTGCCTGATCATCTCCCACTTCTTTTCCGGTACCACCATGGCATCGATGGAAATGGACAGGCCGCCGGTGGTGGAGTACTTGTAACCGATATCTTTTAACCTATCTGCGAAAATAACGGTGGATTTCACGCCGATATGGCGATAAGCGTTGTCAACCAGATCTTTGACGGCTTTTTTACCCAGCGGCTTGTTAACCATCTCGTAAGGAATTTCACTCCGGCGCCCGGTCATGACAAACAAGCCATAACCTGATTTTCGGGCGATGACGTCACTGCACTCCCCCTGTTTAAGGGAATACAGATAGTCCGCGTCGTCTTCGGCAAGCCCCAGTTTTTCAATAAGCTTGTCTTTTTTCAGAAAAATCTCATGACCGCCGTCATTGTCCTCGTCCGCCAGATCAGCGGCCGCGTCTTCAAATGATTTGCCTTTCTTGATTTCCGACAAAACAGCGTTGGCTTCTTTTTTAGCCGTAAAATAAATCGCCTTAAAAACCGGCAGCTCCTCCTGCGGAATAGTCTCCCACAGGAACACCCGGCCGACCGAAGTCTCGTGGCGTTGACCGTTAATGCGCACGGTAATGCCCGCGTGCAGGCCAACCATGTCGGCGTCATAGGCGGAAATTACTTCGGCCGGGCTGGCAAACAGACCTCCCTCGCCCTTACTGCCCTTGATAATGGTAGTCATGTTGTAAATTCCCAGGACGATATCCTGGGTGGGCACGATAATGGGACTGCCGTTGGCCGGAGACAGAATATTATTGGAAGACAACATCAGGACCCGGGCTTCTATCTGGGCCTCCACCGACAAGGGCACGTGGACAGCCATCTGGTCACCGTCAAAGTCGGCGTTAAAAGCGGTACACACCAGGGGATGGAGCTGAATGGCCTTGCCTTCGATCAAAACCGGCTCAAAGGCCTGAATGCCGAGCCGGTGCAGGGTGGGCGCCCGATTCAGGAGAACCGGATACTCCTTGACGACCTCCTCCAGGGTATCCCATACCTCGGGGACTTCCCGTTCCACCATCTTCTTGGCGCTTTTCACGGTGGAAACATACCCTTTTTGCTCCAGCCGGTAATAAATAAACGGCTTGAACAACTCCAGGGCCATCTGTTTGGGCAGACCGCACTGATGAAGCCGCAGATTAGGGCCGATGGTGATAACCGTTCGTCCGGAATAATCGACCCGCTTGCCCAGCAGGTTCTGACGGAACCGGCCCTGTTTTCCTTTGAGGGTATCCGTCAGCGACTTCAAGGGCCGCTTATTGCTGCCGGTGACGGCCCGGCCATGACGGCCGTTGTCAAACAGGACGTCAACCGATTCCTGGAGCATCCTTTTTTCATTGCGCAAAATTATTTCCGGCGCGTTCAGATCGATCAGCCGTTTCAAGCGGTTGTTGCGGTTAATCACCCGCCGGTAAAGATCATTCAGGTCCGAAGTGGCAAACCGGCCGCCTTCCAACGGCACCAGCGGCCTTAAATCCGGCGGCAGGACCGGAATGACGTCCATGATCATCCAGGCCGGGGAAACCCGGCTCTTGCGCAGGGCGTCCACGATTTTCAACCGCTTGGAATATTTTTTGCGCTTGGTTTCCACCGCGGTGGATTCCAGGTCAGCGCGCAGCTGCGTGGTCAGAGCTTCCAAGTCAACTTTCTGAAGCAGTTCCCGAATGGCTTCCGCTCCCATGGCTGCCCGGAAAGAGTTGCCGTGTTTTTCAAGGGCCTCCTGGTAGGCGTCCTCGGATAAAATCTGCTGATAGGAAAGGTCGGTATCCATGGGGTCAACGACAATGTAGCTGTCAAAATAAAGGACGCTTTCCAGTTCCTTCTGGGTCAAATCCAGGACATTGCCGATCTTGGTCGGCAGGCTTTTCAGAAACCAGATATGGGAAACCGGCGCCGCCAGCTTGATATGGGCCATTCTCTCCCGGCGAACCTTGGACTGGATAACTTCGACCCCGCATTTTTCGCAGGTCACGCCGCGATGCTTCATGCGCTTGTATTTACCGCAGTTGCACTCGAAGTCTTTGGTGGGGCCGAAAATTTTGGCGCAGAACAGGCCATCCCGTTCCGGACGAAAGGTCCGGTAATTGATGGTCTCCGGCTTGGTAATTTCCCCGTAGGACCACTGCAGAATCTGTTCCGATGAGGCCAGCGAGATCTTGATCCCTGAAAAGGACTTCGGGTTGACGGGTTTGGCAAAAAAATCGTATATGGTTTCCAATCGTTACTCCTTATCTTTCTCAATGAGTTTCACATCCAGTCCCAGACCCTTCATCTCTTTGATCAACACTTTAAAAGACTCGGGCAGGCCGGGATCAAGGACGTTCTGTCCCTTTACGATCTTTTCATACATCCGGGTGCGGCCGGCAATATCATCAGATTTGACAGTCAGAAATTCCTGCAGCCCATAGGCGGAGCCATAGGCTTCCATGGCCCAGACTTCCATCTCGCCCAGCCTCTGGCCGCCGAACTGAGCTTTTCCGCCCAGCGGCTGCTGGGTGACCAGGGAATAAGGTCCGATAGACCGGGCATGGAGCTTATCATCCACCAGGTGATGGAGTTTCAGCATATACATGGTGCCGACGGTAATTTTTTCGTCAAACGGTTCACCGGTACGGCCGTCATAAAGGACATCCTGGCCGGTTATCGAAACGCCGCCTTCTTTCAGCAGCGTTTTGATTTCGGCCTCCTTGGCCCCGTCAAAAACCGGCGTTTCCATGTGCACGCCCTGGCGGTATTCGCCGGCCATGGAGTAAAGGCTGTCATCGTCCAGGTTATTGAAACTTGTGCCGGGAAACTCTTTGGTAAAAATAGCTTTAAGTTTTTTTCTCAATTCCGCTGTCCGCTGTTCCGCGATGAGTTTGTCTATCTGCTGTCCCAGGGTCCGGGCGGCCCGCCCCAGATGGATTTCAAGAATCTGTCCGACATTCATCCGGGAAGGAACGCCCAGGGGGTTCAAAACCATGTCTACCGGACTACCGTCGGCAAAATAGGGCAAATCCTCCATGGGCAGGATTCTGGAAACAACTCCCTTGTTGCCATGACGTCCCGCCATTTTGTCTCCGGTTGACAAGACCCGCTTCATGGCCACGTAAATCTTAACCATTTTGAACACACCCGGCGGCAACTCTTCGCCGGCACCGTAGCGGCTGATAGCGGCCTCGAACCGATCGCGGCAGAGCTCTTTCTGATCCCGCCCCCACTCAATCAGCTCATTGGCTTTTTCGGCCACCGTTTCGGAGGCCAGGGCGATTTTTTCAAGCTGGCTGAAGGTAAGCTCCGCCAAGGCCTCCGGGGTTATTTTCTCCCCCTTGTCAATCAGGACTCTCTTGCCTTTTTTTATCGGCGCCGCGACCTTTTCACCGGTTACCAGGTTTTCAAACTCGCTCCGGGTGGTTTCTTCGATGACGGCGATTTCATCGTCCCGGTTGCGTTTAAAGATGGCGATTTCTTCATCCTCGATCTCCCGGGTACGCTCGTCTTTTTCCACGCCCCGCCGGGTGAAGACCTTGGCGTCTATGACCGTGCCGCTGACTCCCGGCGGCACCCGCAGAGAAGTATCCTTGACGTTACCGCCCTTTTCTCCAAAAATGGCCCGCAGCAGTTTTTCTTCCGGAGAAAGCTGGGTTTCGCCCTTGGGAGTAATTTTACCCACCAGGATGTCGCCGGGTCTTACTTCCGCCCCGGCCATGATAATTCCGCTTTCATCCAGGTTAACCAGCTTTTCTTCACCAACGTTGGGAATGTCACAGGTGATTTCCTCTTTGCCCAGCTTGATGTCCCGGGCAACCACTTCAAACTCTTCAATGTGAATGGAGGTAAAGACGCCGTCCCTGACCAGGGTTTCCCCGACCAGGATGGAGTCTTCGAAATTGTAACCACCCCAGGGCATAAAAGCCACGGTCACGTTTTTACCCAGGGCCAGATCACCTTTTTCGGTAGCCGGGCCGTCGGCAATGACATCTCCGGCCTCAATCTTCTGGCCCTTGTAAACAATGGGCCGCTGATTAAAGCAGGTGTTCTGGTTGGAACGGATAAACTTGGACAGGTTATAAATCGTCACCGGCGCGGATTTGTCAAGCTGGCCGTCGCCACTGTGCTGCAATACTACCCGCGAAGCGTCGACATCCTTGATAACCCCGCCCCGGGCAGCGACAATGGCCGCTCCGGAATCACGGGCCACTATTTTTTCCATGCCCGTGCCCACCAGGGGAGCACTGGGATTGGCCACCGGCACGGACTGACGCTGCATGTTCGAACCCATCAGGGCCCGGTTGGCGTCGTCATTTTCCAGAAAAGGAATCAGCGAGGCGGAGACGCTGACCAGCTGGTTGGGAGAGACGTCCATCAATTCGATATCATCCGCCGGCACCATGGAAAACTCCCCGTCCACCCGGGAAATAACCGTTGGATTAACATAATGACCCTTGGCGTCAATGGGAGCGTTGGCCTGGGCAATGGGATGATCCCCCTCTTCAAAAGCGGACAGCATCCGTATCTCCCTGCTTACCGTGGCATCTTTAACGACCCGGTAAGGGGTCTCGATAAACCCGAAATTATTGACCCTGGCATAAGTGCTCAAAGAGACGATCAATCCAATATTGGGTCCTTCCGGGGTTTCAATGGGACATATTCGACCGTAATGCGAGGGATGCACGTCCCGGACTTCAAAACCGGCCCGCTCGCGCGTCAGCCCGCCTGGTCCCAGCGCGCTGAGGCGGCGTTTATGCGTTGTTTCCGAAAGCGGGTTGGTCTGATCCAGGAACTGCGACAACTGACTGGTGCCGAAGAACTCCCGGACCACCGCCGAAACCGGCTTGGAATTAACCAGATCGTGGGGCATCAGGACATCCACTTCCTGGAGGCTCATGCGCTCCTTGATGGCCCGCTCCATTCTGACCAGTCCGATCCGGTACTGATTTTCCAGCAGTTCACCTACGGCCCGGACCCGGCGATTACCTAAATGGTCGATGTCGTCCACCTGCCCCTGGGTGGTTCTCAGGTCGATCAGCGTTTTAACCGCCAGCAGCAGATCTTCCCGACGCAGGGTGGTCAGTTCCACCGGCACCTCGGCACCCAGCCGGTGATTCAGCTTTAAGCGGCCCACCGTGGAAAGATCATAATAATCCGGTTTGAAAAAAAGGTGATCAATGAAATCCTGGGCCACCTCGGGAGTGGCCGGGTTTCCGGGACGAAGCCGCCGGTAAATATCGATCAGGGCTTCTTCCCGGCTTTCCACTTTGTCCAGCAGCAATGTCTTGGCAATGGAATCAGAAGTAGTGTTATCGTCAACAAACAGAATTGAAAAACTTTCCACCCCGGCCTTCCGGATGGCTTCAAAAATCTCCTCGGTAATGAACTGGCCTTCTTCGGCGATCGGTTCGCCGGTCTCCGGATCAAAGATCGGAGCGGCCAGAGCTTTTTCAAAAACGTCTTCGGCCCGGATCGGGATAAATTGCATGCCGGCCGATTTAATGGCCCGAATAACCCGGGTAGTGAAGATCTTGCCCTTATCAACAAGGACCTCTCCCGTCTCGGGATGCTTCACCCGGGTGGTGGCCCGCTGGCCTCGAATGACATTTTCCTGGAACTGCTTGTAAACTTTTTTCTTATCTATGGAGATGGTTTCCTGGGTATAAAAATAATCCAGAATGTCTTTTCTGCTGTAGCCCAGGGCCTTGAACAGAATCGTGGCCGGGAATTTTCGGCGCCGGTCAATCCGCATATAGACCACGTCCTTAGGATCTATTTCCATGTCAATCCAGGAGCCCCGGACCGGAATAATTCTGGCGCTGTAAATAACCCGGCCGCTGGAGTAAGTCTTGCCCTGGTCATGACTGAAAAAAATGCCGGAAGAGCGATGCAACTGGCTGACCACGGCGCGCTCCGTGCCGTTGATGATGAAAGTACCCTTATCCGTCATCAGAGGAATGGCGCCAAAATAAATTTCCTGCTCTTTGATATCACGAATGCTGGTCGAACCGGCCTCGGTATCAATATCATACACCACCAGCCTGGCCCGGATACGCACCGGCACTTCATAGGTCATGCCTCTTTGGACGCACTCGGCCACCGAGTGTTTGACGCCGCCGAAAAAATAAGAGACAAATTCCAAAGAGGCGCTTTCGGTAAAATCCTTGATGGGAAAAACAGAATTGAAAATGGCCTGCAATCCGATATTTTCGCGTTCTTCAGGGGCCTTGTCCAGTTGCAGGAAACGGCTGTAGGATTCTTTCTGCATGCCGATCAAATCCGGAATCTCTACAATCTTTTCCAGCTTCCCGAAATTTTTTCTTATGCGCTTGTTGATCGTTGGTTGGCCTGACATGGCATCTCCGAAATAGTTTTACAAAAATTGAAAAAACGCCCGGCGGGGATACCGCCGATGTTTTGCATTTTTCATTTTTTACGCTTTATTAATTGACGGCTTAGTAAAAGTTCAGCAGCCGGGACGCGTGCCGTCGGGGATTTAACAGCCTGACAGGATACCGCTTCCCCCGTTTTATTCACGCCTCTTGCTTCTAACGGCGTTTTCATCCGGCTTTAAACTGCTTCTAACCGCTTTACCCGGACTTACCGGGATTTACCTGGAGCGGGTTAAGCTTAATCAACAAAGCGGAAAAACATAAAAACAACAGCCCCCGCCCCTCCGGGCAGGGGCTTTGCCACCACTTGCCAGTAATAAATGTCCCTCCTGTTTTAATAAGGCCGGCCTGATTCCCGGCTTGAAGTCAAAAAACGTTCCGGACGGACTCCTGGCTGCAAAGTGATTTAAAATAAAAATATTACTTGATATCAACCTGAGCGCCGACCGCCTCAAGTTGTTCTTTGATTTTCTCGGCATCCTCTTTGGGCATGCCTTCTTTGACCGGTTTGGGTGCTTCTTCCACCAGAGTCTTGGCTTCTTTCAGCCCCAGACCGGTGATCGCCCGGACTTCCTTGATGACTTTTATCTTCTGGTCGCCGGCGGCGGTCAGCACGACATCAAATTCGGTCTTTTCTTCTTCCGCGCCACCGGCTCCGCCATCTGCGGGCATGGCGCCGGCGGCAACGGCCATGGGCGCCGCCGCGGAAACACCGAATTTCTCTTCGAGTTCTGAAACCAGCTCGGAAAGTTCGAGCACCGACATATTAGCTATAAACTCAATCACATCTTCTTTGGTAACATCAGCCATTGATCTAGCCTCCTGGTCAAACAAAATTTTTCGTTACTTGATTTTTATTAAGCCGCTTCCTTTTGGTCTTTGATAGCGGAGAGAACATTGACAAGTTGAGCGGGAACGGCGTTCAGCACTCTTACGAAAGCTGTCGGCACGCCGTTGAGTACGGACAGGAATTGAGACAACAATTCATCACGCGAGGGCAATTGAGCCAGAGACGAAATCTGCTTGACATTCAACAGACTGCCGTTCATGGCGCCCGCCTTGATTTCCAGTTTATCATTTTTTTTCGCGAAATCAGACAGAATTTTGGCGGGTGCGACCGGATCATCATACCCCAGAGCGACAGCCGTCGGCCCGACAAAAAAATCATCCGCCAGAGCCGCGTCCGTATCTGCCGGAGCCCGACGAATAAGGGTATTTCGTACCACCTTAAACTCTACCCCCGCCTCAGTTAGTTGACGGCGCAAATCATTTATCTGATCCACGCTCAAACCCTTATAGTCCGTCAGAATAACAATAGCGGCTTTTTCGAACCTGGCATGCAGATCCTCAACCAGCACTTTTTTGGCTTCAAGATTCAGCACAGTCTAATACACCTCCTTTCTTTTTTCGCAAAAACCGGAGGCAAAACAACCAGCAGTAATTTTTAAAAACATCGTGGCTGTCTCTGCAGGCCGGTAAAAACCGAATTAAGCAGAACAATCAAGCACCTGCGGTCTTTGACAGAAAATTTCAGTTCAATTTTAAAACAGTATCAAATACCAATACCATCTTATTTAATATAATTTTTTATCGACAAGGTATCCAGATTCACTCCCGGTCCCATGGAAGTGGAAATGGCAATATTTTTCAGATAGGTGCCCTTGCTGGCCGCCGGCTTGAGTCCCACCAGGGTTTTTAAAAAAGCCGCCAGATTTTCCAGCAATTTATCAACGCCAAAAGAGACTTTGCCAAAGGTGGCGTGAACCGTACCGCCGCGGTCAACCCGGAAATCGATTTTACCGGCCTTTAATTCATTAATGGCTCTTTCCAGATCAAAGGTAACCGTGCCGGTTTTGGCGTTGGGCATCAAGCCGCGGGGCCCCAGCAGTTTACCGATTTTACCGACTGAACCCATCATGTCGGGCGTGGCCACGGCTTTATCAAAATCAAACCATCCTCCCTGGATGTCCTTGATCAGATCATCATTACCGACAAAATCAGCGCCGGCATCCAGAGCTTCTTTTTCTTTTTCTCCCTTGGCGAAAACCAGTACCCGCACTTCCCGGCCGATACCATTGGGCAGTACCACTGAGCCGCGAACCATTTGATCGGCGTGCCGCGGATCAACCCCGAGATTAACCGCCACGTCGACGCTCTCATCAAACTTGACAAAACTGGTTTCCAAAGCCAAAGCAAGCCCTTCATCAAGGGCGTATCGCCTGGCGGACTCCACCTTTTCCCTGGCGTTTATTATATTTTTTCCCCGTTTCGGCATCTTCATCAACCTCTTTATTTAAACGATCTCTATTCCCATGCTCCGGGCAGTACCCTGGATAATCCGGCAGGCGGCATCCAGCTGGGTGGCATTGAGGTCCACCATTTTCAACCTGGCAATCTCCTCGACGTCCTGCATGGTCACCCGGCCTACTTTTTCCTTGTTAGGTTCTCCGGAACCCTTGGCGATTTTGGCGGCTTTTCTCAACAGAACCGCGGCCGGTGGTGTCTTGGTAATAAACGAAAAAGATTTATCCGCGTAAACCGTAATGACCACCGGAATAATCATGCCTTCTTGTTCCGCTGTTCTGGCGTTAAAGGCTTTGCAAAAATCCATGATATTAACGCCGTGCTGCCCCAGGGCGGGGCCTATCGGCGGTGACGGATTGGCTTTGCCTGCCACGACCTGCAATTTGATCTGTCCGGTAACTTTTTTTGCCATTTCTCACTCCAGAATTATCAATGTCTGCTAAATTTTGGTGGCCTGCATAAAATCAAGCTCCACCGGGGTGGAGCGTCCGAAAATACTGACCAGAACCCTTAATTTGCCTTTTTCATGATTAACGGTTTCCACTACTCCGTTAAAAGTGGCAAAAGGGCCTTCCGTGACCCGGACTTCATCACCGATTTCAAAGGAATATTTGGGCTGCGGTTTCTCCTTGCCGGCCTCAATGCGATCCATAATAGCTGCCGCTTCCGTATCCGAGATCGGCGTCGGCATCTTTTTACCGCCCAGAAAACCCGTTACCTTGGCCGTATTGACCACCACGTGCCAGGTATCATTGTTCATTTCCATCTGAACCAGAATATACCCGGGATAAAATTTACGAGAAGACTCCTTTTTCTTACCTTTGACCAGCTCCACTACCTGTTCGGTCGGGACAACAATTTCACCGAACTTATCCTGGCAGCCCGTCGCGGCAATTCTCTCCTCCAGGGATTTTTTCACCTTATCCTCAAAACCGGAATATACATGCACCACGTACCAGTGAAATGCCACCTTGACTACCTCTTGTATGACTTATCTAACCGAGAATTAATTTAACTATATTGGACAGGCCGTAATCAACAATACCCAGAAAAAAAGATACCAGCATAATCATCACCAGCGCCACCGCCGTTGAGCCCATGGTTTGCTTACGGGACGGCCAGTTGACTTTTTTCAGCTCTATGCGGACCTCTCTTAAAAATTGCACGCTCTGATCAAAATAGGCCCGGATACCGGTACCGGACTGACGGCCCCCTTTGGAAGAAGACGGTGCCGCCGGTTTGCTTTTTGACCGGGCCGAAATACCGGCCATGGTTCTGGAAGCGACACTGGTTTTATTCTGCCGGGGTGCGGCAGTCGCGGGCGCGGTACTGTCGTCGCGCTTTTTCTTTTTCCTGCTTGGATCTTTCTTTTTTTGTTGACGCCCCATTATGTTCCTAAACAAAATATGAAAAGCACCGGCCCCGGCATCCGGCCAGGCACTGTGCTTTTAATTTGAGAACGGTGGCAGGCCAGGAGGGATTTGAACCCCCAACCCCCGGATTTGGAGTCCGACGCTCTGCCGTTAGAGCTACTGGCCTGCATCTCCTGAGTTATTAATCAAAACCGGTTCAATTATTTAGTTTCTTTGTGCAGGCAATGTTCCCGGCAAAACCGGCAGTATTTGTTCAAAGCCAGCTTGTCCGGCGTTGTCCGCTTATTCTTGGTCGTGGTATAATTTCTTCTTTTGCACTGACTGCACGACAGTGTTACAGTAACCCTCACTGGTCTACTCCTTTACCTTGCGGCCATCCATCATAAAGATTCTCTGGGTGACTATTTTTTTACGTGACCACCCGGCTTGTTCCCTGTCCACCCGCTCAACGGCTATGGCCGGCTTATTCAATAATCTCGCTGACGACGCCGGCGCCGACGGTGCGGCCGCCTTCCCGAACCGCGAAACGCAGCTCTTTTTCCATGGCGATCGGCGTGATCAAC
>JAWOCW010000020.1:0-12307 GCA_046483615.1 Desulfosudaceae bacterium | reverse complement strand
CTTGTTTACGGCGTCAGATGTTGTCCGGCATGGCTGACTGTTGCTCGACAAACATCTTTTCGGTATCCGCGCCAAACCTGAAACCCGCCCGGTTCAGGCAATATTTTTTATTAACCCTGTCAAACTGGTCGGACGTTGCCTACCTTTAAAAAACTCTTTGTTCTCATCTGCCTGTCTCTGCTGGTTCTTATCGCGGGTACCCTGGGCTACATGGCCCTGGAAGGATGGGAGTTTCTCGAATCGCTTTACATGACCGCCATTACCGTTACCACCGTGGGTTTTGGAGAAGTCAGGCAACTCAGCACGGAAGGCAGGGTTTTCACGGTGGCGCTCATTTTTGTGGGAGTGGGGCTGGTCTTGTACGTGACCGGGTTCGTGGTTCAGTTCATGGTGGAAGGCCAGGTCAGATTTCTGCTGGGGAGAAGAAAATTGAACAACAAAATAAAAAGGCTGAAGAATCATTACATTGTCTGCGGTTACGGCCGTATCGGCCGGGTGTTGACCAACAACCTCCGGGAAAACCCCATTGATATCGTGGTAGTGGAAAACAACCCGGAGCTGGTAGACGCCATGGAAAAGGACAACGTGCTCTATATCCAGGCCAACGCCACCGAAGAAACCGCCCTGCTGCAAGCCGGTATCAAGCAGGCCCGGGGCCTGGTGGCCGTGCTGGCCACGGACACGGACAACGTCTTTTTGACGCTGACGGCCAGGCAGCTTAACCCGGATTTATATATCATGGCCCGGGTCAGCCAGGAGTCGGCCAGATCCAAACTCTGGGCGGCCGGGGCTGACAAGGTGGAATCACCTTATGATATCGGAGCCACCAGCATGGCCATGCGGGTTCTGCGCCCTAGCGTGACCAATTTTCTGGACCTGGTGCTGGCCAGAAAAAACAAGGACATCCAGATGGAGGAAATCCCGATCTTCGCTGATTCTGAGATCTGCGACATGTCCCTGATGGACTCGCGCATTCGCCAGCGCTTCAACATTATTATCATAGCCATCAGAAAATCAGACGAAACCATGATTTTTAATCCCTCGCCGGAAGAGGTCATCCAGGCCAACGACACCATTATAGTGGTCGGCGAAGACAACAGCCTGGCCCGGTTCAATCAGACGGTTTTGACGGGATAACCCGGATATCTCACGGAAGTTTTTGGGGGGAAAAGGAGCTACCAGCCATGGCGTTTAAAGATCAGCTGCAAACCAAAATCAGGGTGGACCATCTGGCCAATCAGGCTCTGGCATCCCTGGATAAGAGCGACGGCACCGGCAAGCTGGATAAAGCGGCTCTGCGCTTGTTGCTGGACCTGGCCGGCTATCAGTTGCGGTCGGCGCGGGACCTGGAAGTATATTCCCGGGAGTTTGAAGCTGATCCTCCGGAGATCCTGGTGCTGGACCGGGAACTGAAATTCTTCAACACCACCCTTGACGATGTCGCCCTGCGAAAAGCGGCTACGCTCAAAGAAATGCTGAGCCTGTCCAACATGATTAAAATATTAAACGACAAGCCGGTCATCAGCCGTCAGGGTGCCGACAGTGTCAACCACCTCCGGCGCCACATCCTGGACGGTCTTGATTTAACCTATACCCCCGAGGACATTCGCGATATTGCTGAAGACGGCCAACTGGGCCTGGCCTCGGAAAACTTTTCACAAGCTGAAACGGTTCTGAACATGTTTGCCGAACTGCTGGGGCTGGTCCGGCTGCCGTCCCCCCGGCCGGGAATTCTCCTGTGGGCCCGACCTGACTCCCGAACCGACCGGGAACCGGCTTACAATCCGGTGGTGCTGGCCGACCGGGCCGATAATACCGTCAAGCTGTTTACCTCCTCCCTGACCGGATCTTACCTGAAAAAACCGGAAAGCCTTCCAGAGATCCTCTCTGGCCAGCCTGATCCGACGGCTGAGAACGAACCCGTTTTCAGCTCCCTGGCCCGGCTGGTTCAAGAGGCAGGAACCGACCGGATTCCGATTTAAGCGCTCCGCGGACAAATTAAATTTTT
Organism: Desulfosudaceae bacterium; assembly: GCA_046483615.1. Classification (GTDB taxonomy): domain Bacteria; phylum Desulfobacterota; class Desulfobacteria; order Desulfobacterales; family Desulfosudaceae; genus CAYTQK01. The sequence continues at coordinate 10,299 of JAWOCW010000020.1, read as the reverse complement.
CCTTGACAGGGTCAAATAAGATGGTATGATTTATATTAATACATCAAGATATCTTGATGTATTAATACTGATAATTAAATTATGGAAATAACCAAATACTTTAAAGCCCTGTCCGACGAAACCCGCCTGCGGTTGCTGAACCTTCTGCTTCACCACGAATTGAAAGTCGGGGAAATGGTAGCCGTGCTTGAGATGGGACAGTCCAGGATTTCCCGTCATCTGAAAATTCTGGTGGAAGCCGGGCTGCTGAACACCCTCAAGGAAGGGACCTGGGGTCTTTATTTTGTGGCTGACAGGGGGCCGGGTCATGACCTGGTCGAATCGATTCGCTATCTTTTTAAAGACAACGAGCTGATGCAGGCCGATCTGGTCCGGGCCGCCGGTGTGATTAAAGAGCGACGGTTATCCACCCAGCGGTTTTTCAACACCATTGCCGATCGCTGGGGGCTTTTAAAACATGAAATTCTCGGTGATTTTGACTTGAACCGGTTCATATTAAAGGAGGTCGGCCGACATTCGGTGGCAGTTGACCTGGGTTGCGGCACCGGAGATCTTCTTGAAGGCATGGTCGCCCATGCCGGGCAGGTCATCGGCGTGGACAGCTCACCCGGCATGCTGGACCAAGCCAGAAAAAGATTCAACAACCACGACAACCGGGTTGAGATTCGCCTGGGAGAGCTGGAGCATTTGCCTTTGAGCGACCAGGAGGCCGATCTGGCGATCACCTCCCTGGTTTTGCAGTATCTGGATGAACCGGAAGCGGCTATCGCCGAAGTAAGCCGGGTAGTCCGCCCCGGTGGCTGTTTTTTAATCGCCGATCTGGAGCGACACCAGCAGGCGGTTTTAAGAGACAAATACGGTGCCCGCTGGCTGGGCTTTGACACTGAAAAAATAAAGCAATGGCTGTCGAACCAAGGCTTTGACCTGACCTCGGTGGAACGCTATCCGCTCCAACAGGATCTGGCCATCAATATTTTTCAATCCCGACGACAGACGGCCGGAGACTCGCCCCCGTCCGCGCAGTAACGGAAAACGACCGAAAAAATAAAATTCCGACGCCGAAACGCGACCAGCGGCGGCGTTATTAACCAAACAGATGAAAGGACAATGAGTTATGACTACCACCAGCAATGAAAAAGACAAGGCCATTGTGCCGGAACGGGATCTGTCCCTGCCGAACAAGGTAGCTGACATTAACCTGGCGGCTGAGGGCTTCAAGGAAATGGAGCTGTCTGAAAACGAAATGCCCGGCCTGATGGCAGTACGGGAAAAATACGGTCCGGACAAACCTCTCCAGGGACTTAAAATCACCGGCAGCCTGCATATGACCATTCAGACGGCCATGCTGATTGAAACCCTGAAGGCGCTCGGCGCTGACATCCGCTGGGCCTCCTGCAATATTTTTTCCACCCAGGACCACGCCGCGGCCGCCATTGCCAAATCCGGCTCCGCGGCCGTCTTCGCCTGGAAAGGCGAGTCTCTGGAAGACTACTGGTGGTGCACCGAACAGGCCCTGACCTGGCCGGACGGCAGCGGTCCCGACATGATAGTCGATGACGGCGGCGACGCCACCCTGATGGTCCATGAAGGATTCCGGGCCGAAAACGATCCGTCCATTCTGGACAAAGAATATGACGTATACGAATACCAATGTATTATCAATCGCTTAAAAGCCTCATACGAGCGCGATCCGCAGCAGTGGCACAAGATAGCGGCAAACATCCGGGGAGTTTCCGAGGAGACCACCACCGGCGTCAACCGGCTTTATCAGCTGGCCAAAAAAGGAGAACTGCTGTTTCCGGCCATTAATGTCAATGATTCGGTAACCAAGTCCAAGTTTGACAATATATACGGCTGCCGGGACTCGTTGGTGGATGGCATCAAACGCGCAACCGATACCATGGTAGCCGGCAAAGTAGTCATGATTTGCGGTTATGGTGACGTCGGCAAGGGTTGTGCCCAGTCCATGAGAGGCTTCGGCGCCCGGGTGGTGGTTTCTGAAATCGACCCCATCTGCGCCCTTCAGGCCGCCATGGAAGGATATGAAGTTTCCACCATGGAAGAGATGGCCCCGGTGGCGGATATTTTTGTCACGGCCAGCGGTTGCTGCGATGTTGTCACCGGCGAGCACATGGAAATGATGAGAAACGAAGCCATTCTTTGCAATATCGGTCATTTCGATCATGAGATCGAGATGAGCTACCTGGAGAAGAACTGCCAGCGGACCGTCATCAAGCCCCAGGTGGATCAGTGGCATTTAAAATCCGGCCGCTCCATCATCGTGCTGGCGGAGGGACGACTGGTCAACCTGGGTTGCGCTACCGGACACCCCAGCTTTGTCATGAGCAATAGTTTTACCAACCAGACCCTGGCCCAGATTAAGCTGGCCGCCGAAGATCTGGACAAACAGGTTTATACGCTGCCCAAGGAGCTGGACGAAGAAGTAGCCCGGCTGCATCTGGCTCGCTTGAACCTCAAGCTCAGCCGCTTGAATGAAAAACAGGCCGAATACCTGGGCCTGCCCGTGGATGGCCCCTATAAACCGGATCACTACCGGTACTAAAAATTTTCACTTTCGGGTGATTTCTCTCGGCGAAGGCTTTTTCCAAAAGCCTTCGCCGTTTTTTTTCAAGGAAGGGGGGTAACCGCCTCTTTGCCGTCCGTGAAATCGCGGAAAACCGGGTTGTGCCAAGTGGTGGGAAAGATTACACCGCCGTCCGCGCGATCTTTTCCAGGATGACCTTGGTCACCATATAGGTCGGCCTGATTCCTTCCGGACCCATTTCTCCGGCAGCCAGGGTCTGGCCGCTCAGAAGGGGGTTGTCCGAGGCGTAATAGGCATAACGGGCCCTGATGTCCCGCGGCAGGTGCCCCTTGATGATGGCGGCGCTGACAGCCCGCTGGTAATGACCGCCTTCCATTTCCAGTCCAATGGTGTGCCAGCTGTCAACAAACCGCAACAGCAGATCCCGGTTCTGCAGGGAGGTACCCAGCACGGTTATCATGGGTCCGGTATGGACCTTGATATCCGGATCAAAGTCCTCGGCGGTTAAGTCGTTGTTGCAGATATAATTGTCTGACGAACCTTCAATGACATGGGCGTTGGCCAGCATGATCTCCCCCTTGTTGCCGCACAGAATACCGGCTTTACCCATGATGGAAATGGACTGGACGTTGAGCCTCCGCGGACCTTCTACCGCTTCGGGTTCTCCCGGAATTTCCGGGTTCAAAAGGCAGTCCAGCACCTCCCAGGCCTGGGCTCCAAAGGCGTAATCCATGACCAGCAGCACCGGGGCTTCCCCCCTGACCCGGGTAAAGTCGATCTGGTGATCCGGATGCTGGGGCACCGCCTCCAACCCGGCGGTATCAATGATCTGGCAGTCAATATGGGAACCGGAACCGTCAAAAAATTCGTACAACCCGTGTTGCCGGGCGTATTGCAGGACCTCGGCGCCGTGTTCCCGGATACAACTGATAAAAGAGTACAGCCCGCCATCGTCGCTCCGGATCAGGTTCTGGCAGGTATCGGCGGCGGCGTGCCCATATAAAAGGTTGACCACACTGTGAAGATTGGCGCTGATAATGTGCAGGGGGCGGTCGCCCAGATTAAGATCCCGCAGGGTGGACTTAAGATCGGCCGCCCACTGTTCACCATATCGCTGATGAGCGATGGCGCTCATCAAAGAAGGGGTCATATAAACGGTCAGGGCTTTTTCCGGGGCCAGCTTTTCTTCGTTGACACGCCGGCCGAGATGATAGACCAGCGCGAAGAGGCCGTTATTGGTGTTGTGGGCGGATCGGTGTGCTTCCAGATTGTCATAGGTTTGCCGGGTTTCATGATAGGACCGGCCCAGGATCAGGCTCAGGTTCCAGACGGCCTGGTCCAGTTCACCGCCTTCCAGCTCGTCGAGCCGCGCCATCTGGGCTTCCAAATTGCGCCATTCACTGGTCATACCGCCGGCTTCGTCCAGCATGTGCCGCTGAATTTTTCCGGCTTCAATATTCAAAAAAGAAACATGGGTCAGAATATCGTATATTTCACTCAACCCCCGGCTGATGATGAAACAGATTTCCTGATCGCTGATCCGGTAGCAGATGCGCCGTCGTTTGCGCGGAATAATCTTTTCGAAAATATTCCGGCCGAACCGCTCCTCTTCGGTCAGGGTTATGCGGGTACACGACTCGATTCCGCGGGGCAACCGGTCAATAACATATTCCAGGCCGTTTAGTTCCACGACCCTGGGATCGTTCATGCTGCCATAAATCTCAGGGCTCAGGGTCCGCAGGTAGTCGGCGAGCTGTCCTCCCATCCGGCCGGAAGGCCGGAAAAACCCTCTCAAGGCCAGGGCCTTGGAAATGGTTTTAAAGGCACTGATGGCGAACCGGGCTTTTTGCGAACTGGTCAAATCCTTCACCGCCAATCTCCTGAAAACGGAACAATCCGGCTCAATTATAGGCGTGGCCCTGGCAGACAATTTCCGAAGGAGAGCTGGTGCCGTCGTCATAATAGACAGTTAACGTGAACACCGGCGCTTCCAGTTTACGGTGCCGCCACGGACTCCAGATGGTGGCCCGGCTGGTGTCACACGTCAGGTTAACTTTCAGGCGGATGATTTTTTTGCCCAGGGCGACCTTGGACATATTAGGAATGCCCGCCAGCAGCTCGTCAAGGCATTTTTCCGTTCTGATCATGGAAGAACGTTTTATGGTAATGTCATGCTCTTTTTCAATATCCCGAAGAACTTTATCCTCCAGCCCCTCCACCGGTTGAGACAACAAGGCCTCCAGCTTTTCACCGGCGTCCACCACCAGGTCATAATTAATGCTTTCCCGTTGCTCCCGTTTCAGCTGACTCTCTGGTGCTTCTTCGGCCGAACCGGACATGGGTGCCGTCAGCAGCGCCAATACCAGTCCGCAGGCAGCAAGTATGCTTATCGAGTATGACTTCATCTTATCCTCTCCATTTCAACTCCAAACAGTATTATGCTGGAAACTATACCTCACCGGCTCCCGGGCTGTCAACCGCTTCCAGGCCGGATATGGGACGAGTCAGCTCGGACGCAGTTGCCCGGCGGCCGATTGGTTGACAACTGACTTTTTATTTTGTTTAATTTCCCGGAATATGACTGTTCAGTTGTCCTTTAAAAAAACCCTGAAAGGAAACCGCTGATGACCATCGCTACTCCCGTGGACAATGACCGCTTTGCCCGGTATATCGGCCTCCGTTTAGTCGAGGTCGCCATCGGATACGCCCGGGCCGAACTGATTGTGGACGACAACCATCTTAATGGACTCGGCCTGGCCCATGGCGGAGCGGTTTTCACCCTGGCCGATCTGGCTTTTGCGGCGGCCTCCAACTCCCACGGCGTGGATGCCGTGGCCATCAACGTCAACATGTCCTACTTCAAAGCATCCCGGCCCGGCGATCACCTGACCGCCGAGGCCGAAGAGCTGTCGCTCAGCCGCAAGCTGGGCACCTACCAGATCACGGTCACCAACCAGTCCGGCGAACGAGTCGCCGTCATGCAGGGAACGACCTACCGCAAAACAACTTCTTAGCCCGGATATTTCACGAGGCCCGGGACAGGTTCAGCTCCGGGTGGCTGCCTTGAAAGAACGAACCTGCTCGGCCAGCAGTTCGGGCAGGTCGGGATTGTCCCGGTTCTCTTCGATCGTTTTTTCAAAAGCGCTGCCGATGACCACCCCCTCGGCCACCCGGGCCACCGCCGCCACGTCTTCGGCCGTGGAAATGCCGAAGCCGACGCAGACGGGCAGATTGGTCCGGCCGCGCACCTGCTGACAGTGCTCCGCGATGAGGCTCGGGTCCAGCCCCCCGCTGCCGGTCACTCCGGTCATGGAAACCAGATAAATAAATCCGGAGGCCGCTTCGGCGATGGTGCCGATCCGTTCGTCCGGCGTGGTCGGCGCTATCAGCCGGATCAGCGAGAAGGGGTGGTCCGGCCAGCCGCCGGTCAGCTCAGGCGACTCTTCCGGTGGCAGATCCACCACCAGCACCCCGTCGGCGCCGGCTGCCACGGCTTGTTCAAAAAAAGCGTCCGCTCCCAGGGCAAAAATGGGATTGTAATATGAAAAAATGACCACCGGGATGTCGGAAACGGCCCTGACGTCCGCGGCCAGGGAGAGAACCTTTTCCAGGGTAATTCCGTTTTTAAGAGCCCGCTCCGAGGACCGTTGAATAACCGGTCCGTCCGCGGTAGGGTCGGAAAAGGGCACGCCCAGCTCCAGGATATCTATCCCGGATTGACACATGGCCATGATTATCCTGCGGGATATCTCCAGGGAGGGATCTCCGGCGGTCACGAAACCCACCAGAGCCTTTTCGTTTCTATCCGCCAGATTCCTGAAAGTTGTCTTGATGCGATCCATTTTTAAGCTTCCTCTTCAAAAACGATTCCCAGATCCTTGTCTCCCCGTCCGGACAGGTTGACCACGATAATCTCGTCGCGATTTCTTTGCGGTGCCTCTTCCATGGCTCCAGCCAGGGCGTGCGAACTTTCCAGGGCCGGAATAATTCCTTCCAGGCGGCTCAACAGACGAAAGGCCACCAGGGCGGCTTCGTCATCGACCGCCCGATACTCTACGCGGCCCAGGTCCTTGAGCAGGGCGTGCTCCGGACCCACTCCGGGATAATCCAGGCCGGCCGCCACCGAGTGCACCCGGGCCACCTGGCCGTATTTATCCTGGAGCAGATATGATTTTGATCCGTGCAGAACGCCCGGAGTCCCCCGGTTGAGGGTGGCGGAATGGCGCTCCGTGTCCAGGCCCTCGCCGGCTGCTTCCACCCCGATCATGGCGACCGGATCGTCCACAAAGGGGTAAAACAGACCCATGGCGTTGCTGCCGCCGCCGACACAGGCCATGACAAGGTCCGGCAAACGGCCTTCTGTCTCCATCATCTGGGCCCGGGTTTCTTCGCCAATGACTTTCTGAAAATCCCGGACCAGAACCGGGTAGGGGTGAGGACCGGCCACCGACCCGATGACGTAAAAGGTGTCTTCAACGGTGGCGACCCAGTACCGCATGGCTTCGTTCATGGCGTCTTTCAAAGTTCCGGCGCCGGATTCAACCGGCAGCACTTCAGCGTTTAAGAGCTGCATGCGCTTGACGTTGGGAGCCTGCCGGCGAATGTCCTCCGTCCCCATGAAGACCCGGCACTCCATGCCCATCAGAGCCGCCGCCGTGGCCGTGGCCACGCCGTGCTGGCCGGCGCCGGTCTCGGCGATAATCCGGGTTTTTCCCATCCATTTGGCCAGCAGCACCTGGCCGACGGTGTTGTTTATCTTGTGGGCGCCGCTGTGGGCCAGGTCTTCCCGTTTTAAATAAACCCGGGCGCCCTCCAGGTACTCCGACAATCGCCGGGCATAAAACAATGGGGTGGGGCGGCCCACGAAATCGGTCAGGAGGCCGGCCAGTTCCCGCTGGAAAACCGGATCCGGCAGAATTTTACGACGTTGTTCATCCAGCTCCAGCACGGCCGGCATCAGGGTCTCGGCCAGGTACATGCCGCCGTATTGCCGGAAGTGACCGCGGGCGTCCGGGTAGACACCCTGTAAAGATTCTGAGAGGTTGGGCTGTGGTTTCATTAAAAAATCCTCCTTAAGGGCGGCCTGGCGTCGGTCGCGGCCTGATGCCGACGAACCGCCGCGATAAAAGCGGCCACCTTGTTCAAGTCTTTTGTTCCGGGGACGGCTTCCACCCCGGAGCTGACATCGACCGCGTCGGGCTCAGCCGCGGCCAGGGCGATCCCGACATTGTTCGGGGACAGACCCCCGGCCAGGACCAGGGGACGTCGCCGGCCCAAAGGTCGCACCGCCCCCCAGTCCCAGGTTTCGGCGTTGCCTCCGGGCAGCGCTCCCCGGCCGCACTCCACCAGGAAAGCCGAGGGGTCATATTCCGATCCGGCGGAAAAATAAGGTGGTTTCGCGGCAAAAAGAGCCTTTATCACCGTCAACCCCTCCCGCCGGAGCCGCTTCACCGCCTCCGGAGATTCCCGGCCGTGAAGCTGGACCGCGGCCAGGCCGCAAAAGGAGGCCGTCTCCAGAACCTTTTCCGCGGGGGCGTTGACAAAGACACCCACGGCCGCGGCTTGTCCGGACACGGCGGCGCAGATATCCCTGGCCCGGGCCGGGGTCACATGTCGCGGGCTGCCTTCAAAAAAGACGCACCCCACGGCCGCGGCCCCCAGGGAGGCACAAGCCGCAGCTTCGTCCGGGCCGGTCAGGCCGCATATTTTAATGCGGGGAAAGCAAACATCATCGGTCATGCCTGACTCCTCTTCTTTTTACGCCGGTTTGACCGGACTATCCCGCCGTCAGCCGCCCACCAGCCGCCGGAGAAAGCCGATAGTGTCCCGGGCCCGGACCAGGCTCTCTCCGATCAGAAAATTACTGATACCCGCCTGCCCGGCCCGACGGATATCTTCCATGTCGCTGATGCCGCTGGCCGCCACGGCCACCTGCTTGTCCGTCAACCGCGAGGCCAGCCTGGTAGCCACGGCGGTATCGGTTTTAAAGGTTCGCAAGTCCCGATTGTTAATCCCGACCAATTCGGCGCCGGCCAGGTTGGCCCTGTCCAGCTCGCGCTCATCATGGATTTCCACCAGCGCTTCCATTCGCAACTCCCGGCAAAGCTGCATCAGGTCTTTGAGATGGCTGGTCTCCAGCAGTCTGACGATGAGCAGCACCGCGTCGGCCCCTGCCGCCGCGGATTCATACAATTGGTAAGAGCTGATCAGGAAATCCTTGCGCAGGACCGGCAGGGAAACAGCTTGTCGGGCCTCCCGCAGATCCGCCAGGGAGCCCCGAAAATAATGGACATCGGTCAGTACGGATATGGCCGCCGCGCCGCCCGCTTCATACCGGGCGGCGTAATCGGCCGCGTCCAGTGACGCCCGGATAATCCCCCGGGAAGGGGAAGCCCGCTTTATTTCGGCGATGATGCCGATCTCCTCCGGAGAAGCGCCTCGCAACCTTTCGACCAGAGGCCGCCGGTCTGGTCGCCCTTCCGCCCGCCGGCGCAGGGCTTCTTCCGGCTCGCGGCTACGGGCGGCGGCAATCTCCTGTTTTTTGGTGGCCGCTATTTTATCAAGAACAGTCTCGGTCATGGCGTTATCCGTTTTCATGGGTAAAGGAAATCAGGGCCTCCAGTTTATCCAGGGCGCGGCCACTGTCAATAATCTCTTCGGCCAGCAAAACGCCGCCGCTCAAATCATCCGCTTTTTGGGCGGCCACCAGGGCGGCGGCGGCGTTGATAACAACCACGTTCCGTCGGGGTCCGGCTTCGGCGCCGCTTAAAATGTTTCTGGTAATGCGGGCGTTTTCAGGCGGGTCTCCTCCGGCCAGATCGGCCGGTTCGGCCAGGGCGTCAAAATATCTTTCCGGGGTAATATCATAGGTGGTAACCAGGCCGTTTTTCACTTCCGACACCCGGGTCGGGGCGCAAACCGTTATCTCGTCCAGGCCGTCATGCCCGTGTACCACGAAGGCCCGCTTGACATCCAGCAAGGTCAGGGCGTTGGCAACCATTTCCGTCAATTCCGGGGCGTAAACGCCCAGCACCTGGCAGTTAGCCGCGGCCGGATTAGTCAGGGGACCGAGCAGATTAAAAATACTTTTTATGCCCAGCTCTTTTCTGGGACCGGCGGCGTGCTTCATGGCGCCGTGAAACAGGGGCGCGAACATAAAACCGATGTTGATCTCGTTGACAGCTTCTTCCGCCACTTCCGGCTCCGTGTCAAGCCTGACTCCCAGGGCCTCCAGCACATCAGCACTGCCGCACTGGCTGGAAATGGAACGATTACCGTGCTTGGCCACCGTGACCCCGGCCCCGGCTACCACGAAGGCGGAGGTGGTGGAAATGTTAAAGGTTCTGGCTCCGTCACCGCCGGTGCCGCAGGTATCCAGGACCACCGGCGCGGCTGCCTGAACGCGGATGGCTTTGCGGCGCATGGCTTGGGCCGCGCCGGCCAGTTCCTCAAAGGTTTCACCCTTGGTAGCCAGAGCGGCCAGAATCGCTCCGGTCTGGGCGTCGGTCAAGCGGCCTTCGAAAATTTCGGTAACCAGGGCGGCCGCTTCCGCCCTGGTCAGGTCACGCCGGCTGACAAGCCGGGCCAGTAATCCGGTAAACATGGTCGAAGGTTCTCCTTATTTATGTGACGTTTGATCAGAATTTTTTTGTCGCCGGCTCAGACGGTGGCGCCAAGTTTTAAAAAATTTTTTAAAATTCGTTTTCCCTTGCTGGTCATGATCGACTCCGGATGAAACTGGATGCCCTCGGTGG
>JAWOCW010000381.1:0-8384 GCA_046483615.1 Desulfosudaceae bacterium | reverse complement strand
AAAAGCCGGACAGGGCTGCCAGTCTTCCCTGGCGGGAATGGCATTGGTTGCATTCCAATGAATTTTCAGCGGGAGCGACCATGTGAGTGATCTGAAAATAGTAACTGGTCTCAATAAAATCAAAATTGCCGCTGAAGTCAAGGTCGTGGGCCGCCATGCCGGCTTCCAGGGACTTGTCCCAGTCATACCCTTTCCAGTAGGCGTCTTGTGTTTTACCAAAAAGCTTGGGAGACAGCATGGTCAAATTTTTCGTGTCATACGGCATCATGCCCCGGTGAACCTTAAAGGGATAGATCAGAGACTGCGGATCATCCTTATCCCCCAGTACCCGGTTCAGCTGGATAGGCTCTTGGGAAGGATCAATGGTGTCGGTCAACAGAACGTATTCCAGGGAACCGTCAAACCAGAAATATTCGGGCACCACGTTTTTTTCCCAGCGGAATTCACCTTTTTTCCCGTGATAAACATCTTTGCCCAGGCCCCCTTTTTCCACCACCGGACTGCCGTTATCATTGAGCCGACCGGCCTTGGACCAGTCCCACCACATTTTGGTGGGATTTTCCCGGGCGAATTCCGGAATATGACAGCTCTGACAAGCCACCTTATCGGTGTGGTCGTTCATCTTATCCCCGGGTTTATGGGGAGTTTCCGTGTGGCAGGAAACACAGGCGATGCGCTGCACCTGATCGTCGTCGATGAGGCTTTTGCGTTCGGTAAAGGCCGGGGTTTTATAACAGCGACCGGCGATAAAATGGGCCCGGGTGGTATGGCAGCGAACACAGTCAAAATCGGCTCCTTCAGCCGACATGTGGACGTCCAGATCCTGGGAAGGCTCATGCAGGGACGAATCCAGATCGCCGTGCTTGACGCCGTCACCGCCCCCGCCGTAAAAATGACAGGAACCGCAGTTTTTCCGGGAAGGACGCTCGACCGATTGAGCCGCCACGTTCCAGTCCGGCGGAGTAAATTTTTTTCCGGCGAACATGGTGGGCTCGCTTACGGGATGGCCGGCGCCGGCCGGAAATTTTTTATAAGTGCCGCTTTGTTCATGGCAGACCAGGCAGTCAATATTCTTTTCTTTGGTAAAATCAAAATTGTCATCTTTCCAGCCGTAACCGGCATGACAAGAGGTGCAACGAGCCTCGTTGCTTTTGATGTTGATTCAGAAATTGTTCAGGGTGAGACCGCCCTTGCCCATGCGTTCGGTCGGATCCGCCGGGCAGATCCAGGTCCAGTGAATAGTTTGTCGAATCTGACGCCCGGCTTCATTGTGGCAGGAAAGACAGGTCTGGGTGACTTCCGGTCCGGATTTAAAATCTTTTTGCAACTTTTCGAATTTTCCGTGATCAGCCGTTATCCATCGTTCCGGCTGTTTGACTATCTGGCGGGCTTCCGCCGCGCCGTAATCACCGTCAGCAGCAGGTGGAGACACTGCCGCCGTTGCCGGCGACATGACCGCTAACAGCGTCACGATAGTCAGTCCAGACAACAGGCTTCTTGCTGATTTTTTTGACATGGCCCCTCCTTTGCCTTGCGGTTGCTGAATTAATAACCATTCTAAAACATCAAGGACGATTTGTCTGTAAAAAAGCACGGCTCAGCCGGTTGACTTGTCCTGGTTCAGGACTTCCCGCAATTTGGCGGAAAGCTGCTGGAAATCGTAAGGTTTCTGAATAAAACCGTTACACCCCCTGGCAAGTATGTCAGCGGCCTGATTGTTAAGGCTGAATCCGCTGGACAGCAAAACCTTGACCCGGGGGTCAATTGACCGGAGCTTGTCATAAACTTCCCCCCCTCCCATGCCGGGCATAATCATATCAAGCAGGACCAGGTCAATTTTGTCAGGGCACTGGGCATAGGTCTCCAGCGCCTCTTCACCGGAGCCGGCGGACATGACCTGATATCCCATTTTTTTCAGCAATCGGCCGCAGGCATTGACTATCATCTGCTCATCATCAACCACCAGAACGCGTTCCTGGCCTCCGACCGGGTCCGGCCGGGAAACCTGGTCGTCTTTTTTCTCAACCCGGTCCTGATGCCGGAGTTGGGCGGGCAGATAAATAAAAAAAGTGGTGCCCTGGCCTTTTTCACTGGCAGCACTGATAAAACCGCCATGATTTTTGATAATACCATAAACTGAGGAGAGCCCCAACCCGGTTCCCCTCCCGGGTTTTTTGGTTGAGAAAAAAGGCTCAAAAATTTTTTCCAGGGAATCCTTATCAATGCCGCAACCATTATCACTGATCGATATTCTGACATAAGGCCCGGGCCGCAAAAAATCGGACGCCTCAAGCTGGTTTTCTTCGATGGTGGTATTTTTCGTCTCGGTCTCGATATCACCACCGGTCTCGGGCATGGCCTGAGCGGCATTCAGGTAAAGATTCATCAAGACCTGCTGAATTTGATTCTGGTCAACCTTGACCGGCCAGAGATCTTCCTGCAACGATTCCCTCATGGTGATGGTTTTTCTGGTACCGGCGAATAAAAGGATTTCATTGTGAATAAGATCGTTAAGATCGGTCAGTCGCGGCTCATAGGCGCCGCCCCGGGCAAAACCCAGCAGGTCTCTGGTTAAACGGCTCGCTTTGTTAATGGTACTGTCGATATTACTCAAATATTCAAAATCCGGGTCCTGGTTGTCCCTGTCCATCAACATAGCTGAAACATATCCCTGAATTGCCATGAGCATATTATTGAAATTGTGGGCCACCCCTCCCGCCAGTGATCCGATGGCTTCCATCTTCTGGGCCTGCTGGAGCTGGAATTCCAATTCCCGGCGGCTGGTAATGTCGGTGCAGGCGCCGATCCATTTTTCCGGCCGGCCTTTTTCATCCAGGGCCGGCAGGCTGCGGACGTTCCAATATCGCCAGCTCCCGTCTTTATGCTTGATCCGGAATTCCCTGGAACTGGCCTCGGTGTCTGAGTAGCGTCGATCGACCGCGTTTTGAAACGAGGCCAGATCATCCGGATGAATCAATTGCTGTAAAGCTTCGACCGTGGAAACGACCTCATCCTCCCGGTAGCCCAGATTGCCGCTGATATCACCAAACCATCTCAAATGATTTTTGTTGAGATCCCATTCATAAATGACATCATAAGAAGCTTCGCCGGCCAACCGCAACCGCTCCTCGCTTTCCCGGAGAGCCTCCTCGGCCTGTTTCAACTCTGTTTCGTCAATGACGATACCTTCAATAACTTCTTCATCACCGGGAGAATGGCGGCGAGCCCAAATGCGGGAATTAAAAACAGAACCGTCGCGACGAACCAGGTTTAAGGGATAGCCTTCAATACGACCGTCCTGGAGCAGCTTTGCGTCTACTTCTTTGCTTTGTCTTTGATCGGCATATAACAAATAGGCCTGGTCGATTTGTCGTAAAAGATTTTCCTGGTTTTCATAACCGAACATTTTTATAAAAGCGGGGTTCATCAATATAAGTTGACTCCCCTCGTTTGAGCTGCCCAGGGTACGCTGATAGGCTCCCACCGGAAGATTATTTATAAAGGTCCGATAGCGTTCTTCCGAATCTTTCAGGCGTCTTTCCTTGTCCTTGGTCTGGAGATCAACGATATACCCCAAAAACAGGGTGATAACCAGGATGAAGGGCAGGCGCAGGGAATAGCTGACAGCCATGTCTCCTTGCAGTAATCCCTCGCGATACAGCAGCCAACCATATACAAAAACGAACAGGCAGGCGGCCACAATAAGATTTCTCAGCTCTGAGCCCAGGGTGGCCAGGCAGACAATTAAAAAAAAGACCAGATATAAATCTGAACTTTCCATGCCGGCAAAAAAGATACCGGCGGCTATCATGATAACATCAAATAGAACAATACCGTAAAAAAAGAACTGTTTTTGAAACAGATACTCCGGCAGGCGCGAAAGGAGCAGGTTTGACAGCAGGTACAGAGCGATAAAACCGTAGGACCAGTATTTCATATTCTCGTTACCCGGGGTCAGCAGCATCAGGTAAGAAACACTGATAATAACCAGCAGCCGGATAATAAAGATAAGGCGTTTATGCGTCAGCTCCATGTTTTTATCCTTGGTTTTTCTTCCGGCCGTTCTTTTTCTCGGACTGAATTTTCAAAAATATTTCCACGATACCAGGATCAAGTTTGGAACCGGCTATGTTTTTCAATTCCTGCCATACCCTGGCCTGATCCCAGGCCTCTTTATATGGTTCCTTATGGGTAAGGGCCTCAACAGTATCGACCACTGCCACAATCCTGGCCGCCAGGGGTATCTCTTCTCCCTGGAGACCATCGGGATAGCCGCTGCCATCCCATTTTTCATGGTGGCTTCTGACTATTTCCCGGGCAGTTTTATAAAAAGGCTTAACGCCCAGCATTTCTTCTCCGAGCAAGGTATGGGATTGTCTGACAGTTTCTTCTGCCGCGGTCAGATCGGAGCCCCGCTCCAGGATACTGTCGCTTATCCGCAGTTTGCCGATATCATGCACCATGCTGAAAAGACTGATTCGCTCCGCTTTTTCATTCGTCATATCCATCGCTTTGCATAGCTCAAAGACCTGGTTGTAAATCCGATGAATATGCCCCTGGGCCTGATCATCCTTGGCCTCCGCGGCCCGGGCCAGCATCAGCACGCATTCATCAACGGCTTCATTCAGCAGCTGAGTTCTGTTTTTGACCTGTTCTTCCAGCGATTCATTCATCTCCCTTAATTGCCGGTTCTGTTTTTCCGTCAGCTCAAAAAGGCGCTTGTTCTCCATGACCAGGTTGTATTTTTCAAAGGCCCGGTTTATGTCACTGATCAAGACCAGGTTGTTCCAGGGCTTGACAGTAAACCCGAACAAACCCAGGCGATTGATGGCCTCAAGGGCGGTATCCAGGCTGGCGTGTCCCGTCAGCAGGATCTGCACAACATCTTTATTGATAGCGGCCGATTTACCCAGAAATTCAATCCCGTCCATCTCCGGCATCATCAAATCCGAAACTACCACCCCGATGGTTTCACGGTTTAAAATATCCAGCCCCAGCCGACCGGAAGCGGCGGTAAAGACCTCATAGCCTTCATTTTGCAGTAATCTTTTCAAGCTGCTCAGAACTCTCTCTTCGTCGTCCACGATCAACAGCTTATTGTTTTTTTCCATGCAGTTTACCTCCCGATCAAAATACTTCACTCTTTTCTGATGCTGACAGGAAACGTTACCATGAATCGGATGCTGCCGGCGTCTTCCCGGATCACTTCAAGTGCTCCCTCATAATTATGAAAAATGTCCCGGGCCATGATCATTCCGGGATGCTCTGGTCTGGTCTCAGTCATTTTATCATGGCTGCCGCAACCGGTCGCCCCTATCTGAACCATGGCCCGGTCTGCCTGGACGCTGGTGTCTATCGATATTTCTCCCGACGACTCGATCAACCTGGCCAGATGTTCCAGAACCATTAAAAAAGCATAGATAAGTTTATCCGAAGAGCCGCCTGGCAGCCGCAGAGACAGAGACCGGCCGGATTTTTTAATAACAGCCTTATATTTCAATTGATACCAGACAATATTCAAGGCGCTGTCCAGGCAGTCGGTCAAGTCGATATCGACAATATTTGTTTTGTCATCCGGATTGTCGGCCTGAACCACTTTCCCCAGATCCTGAACCAGTTTCCTTATCCGTTCCATGCCTTCCCTGCTTTCTGATATCAGGGAGACAATGTCGGTCTTGAGAAAGGACAGATCGTTATCTTCGTAAAACGCCCGACAGTCCGCCACGGCTTTTTGTTCCGGGGTTGGGAGACTATGGTCTTTTTCCAGCAGGAGGACCAGTTCTTCATATCTGCGGAACTGCTCCAGAACAGTGTCAAAATATGCCGGCAGGGTTGACAGGTTGCTGCTGACAAAACCAACCGGGTTGTTAATTTCGTGTAGAATTCCCGGCAACAGACGCGTCAGCAGAGAATCTAATTGCCAGGCGGTTCTGTCCGGACCTGTTTGGCGACGGCGGTTTTCCAAAGACACAACACGTTCCGCCAGGCGCAGTTTTTGTCGCAGCTCCTCCGGCCGGACGGGTCTGCCCAGAAAATCGTCTGCTCCCGCTTGGACCAGCCGTGATAAAAGTTCAGCCTGGTTGAGAAAATCAATTACTATCAGGATAAAAACATAATCTTTAAAGACGTTGTCACGACTTTGTCTTATCAAGGCAAGCAGATCCTGATCAGCCGAAGAAGCATCACAGATGACCAGAGAAACCGTTTCTTTTTCCAACAAAGACCGGGCCTGGCGGGTGTTTTCGGCAACAAGAAATTCGCAATCATGAGACGGCAGGTGTTGCCGGATGAGGGTGTCTGGCTCAATTATTATCGCTTTCATCAGAATCCCCTGTAACCGGCCGCAGCCATATACTGACGCGGGTATAAGTTGTAATGTCTTCGATCAGTCGAACCGGCCCCGGGTTAAGAATATGTCCGTTACGGTTATGCCTAAGGTTATGTCCCTAAGATTATGCCATTGATGTCCCGTTAAATAAATAATGGATGAGTCCGGTAAGATTGGTTCTCGATTTCTGGATAAGATTACTTCATTTATATATCATAAAATTACCACTATTGTCCAAAATAAAAATTCAACGGTCTCGGTGGAAGTGACTCCGGCGGCGGGTAAATTGGCAAGTCGGGCTGGCCTGAAGACAATTTCACGCTTGACAATTTTCCGGTTTATCGGCAGTATCAGCTCAATAATCAGGTCAATAATCAGGCCCAGAGGCCACCGTAGCTCAGCAGGCAGAGCAACGCACTCGTAATGCGTAGGTCAGGAGTTCGAATCTCCTCGGTGGCTCCAGCACACCCGGGGGGATTCACGCTTATGGCCCAAAGGTACCTCTGATGAATCGGTATGCCTATCGCACCACCGGTCTTGCCTTGCGGATTCTGTCCGCCCTCATCCGACCCAGCATAAATATTCATGATCGACACCACATCCCCCCCGACAATCCGGTTATTTTTGTCATCAATCATTTTACCCGGGCTGAAACCATTCTGCTGCCCTACTATCTTGACAAGCTGACCAGCCGGACTATCTGGTCCCTGGCTGATCACAATTTGTTCAAAGGCGGCCTGGGAGCTTTCATGGAAAAAGTGGGCGCCCTTTCCACGGCCGCGCCGGACCGGGATCAATTGATTGTTAAAAGCCTGCTGACCAATGAGGCGGCCTGGATTATTTTTCCGGAAGGCCGCATGGTCAAAAACAAAAAAATATTTGAGGTGGTCAATGAACAGAAACGCTTCCTGATCTCCACTTCGGCCGGCAAACACCCTCCCCACACCGGCGCCGCCACCCTGGCCTTGAGAACCGAATTTTACCGCGAACGGTTAAAAAAGATGGCAGCCATTTATCCGGATGAAGCCAGGCGGCTGTTGGACTTATTCGGAATTAACACCATTGGCGAGGTAGTCGACAAATCCACCTGCCTGGTACCGGTTAATATTACCTATTACCCCATTAGGGCCAAGGAGAACAATCTCAGCAGTCTGGCCCAGGGAATGTTTGATAATTTATCGGCCAAAGCCATCGAAGAATTGCAGGCCGAAAGCACCATGCTCATGTCGGATACTGATATTGATATCCGTTTCGGCGAACCCATCCCCATGGCCCGTTTCATGACTCCGGCCGTTATCCGGGAAAACATAGAATTAAAAGCGCAAATCGGTTTCAACGATTCCATCGTAGCCAAAAAAATGCTCCGGGCAACGGCCGTGCGTATCATGGAACGCTACATGGCCTCCATTTACAGTATGACCACGGTTAATCATGACCACCTCTTTGCCTCGATATTAAAACATCTGCCGGCAGACCGCATTGACGAGGATGATTTCCGACGCCGGGTCTTTCTGAGCCTGACCGAATTGTCTTCCCTGAAACCAGGCATCTTCCGGCATACCAGCTGTTCCCAGAGCCAGGTCCGCCTGCTGACCGATGACCGCCATGGCAAATATGCCAATTTTATGGACATTGCCGAGGAAACCGGCATTGTTCAACAAGAAGGCCGGGTACTGATAAGAAATTCTGACATGTTCGTTCAGCCGGACTCCCTGCAAACCCGAGTGGAAAATCCGGTGGTTATTATAGCCAACGAGGTGGAACCGCTGGCCGAGCTTCAGGCGATCATCCGCCGGCTGTCCCTGGAATCACCCGAGAACATTCGCCAGCAGGTTGCCCGGTATCTGATTCAGCAGGCCGATTTCAGGTTTGAAAAAGATTACGCCAATCATGCCGTTAAGGGAGAATCCAAAAAGAAAAATATCGGGCGGCCGTATCTGCTTCGCGGTCAAACCGGCCGGCCCGGCCTGATTCTTATCCATGGATACATGGCCGCCCCCCTGGAAGTTAAGGCCCTGGCCCGGCATTTAAACCGGCAGGGATACACGGTCTATTG
>JAWOCW010000272.1:0-4139 GCA_046483615.1 Desulfosudaceae bacterium | reverse complement strand
AAGCAGTTTATGCATGATGTTCTCCTGTGTCTGATCAAAATCCTGCCCTGCCAGGCCGGCTGCCAGGGGGGTCAATCTGGTGTATATACCATTGCCTGGCACGGGTGCCAAGTTTTTTCATGTTTTGGTTTGAACCCGGGATACGATATTATTATAATTGAACTGGGAGGCTCAAATATCTCATGTGGGGAGCCATGCGGAATGATTACCAGGTTACGCGGCCGCTGATCCGGGGTCTGCTGGGTTTAAAAGAAGATTCTCCGGAAAAGGTTACCGGCCGGCCCGCGGCCGACGACCAGGTTCAGGAGGAAACTGAACAACAGGCCGGGGCGGCGCCGGTCATCCTGTGCGCCCGCTGCCTGCGCGTCATCACAGCCCCCGAACAACGGACGACGGTCAACGGGGCGCATCAGCATACCTTTGCCAATCCTCATGGCCTTATTTTCGAGATCGGCTGTTTCAGGGCGGCGCCGGGCTGCGCTTATGTGGGACGGTCCACCGGCGAGTTTACCTGGTTTCAGGGATATCAATGGAAAATCGCCGTCTGCGCCGAGTGCCTGCTCCACCTGGGCTGGCTGTTTACCTCCAGCGCCTCGTCGTTTCACGGCCTGATCCTGGGCCACCTGGTCGGGCATGACGGCCGGCCGCAGACTTCCTGATCCTTTTTAAAACTGGGGAACACCGGAAAAGTCGCAATTTTCCACTTATTGAGACAGAAGCGCTTCCAGGTTATCCCGGGCAAAATCGAGCGAAGCGTCAATCGCCAGGGCCTGCTGGTAATAGTAAACCGCTTGTTCGGTCTGGCCCAGTTCCCGGTAGTTGGTGGCAATGTTGGCGTAATCGATGGCCGAGCCGGGATCGAGCTTCAGAATGGACTTGAAGCAGTCGATGGCCCGCCGGTGTTCGCCCAGTTTGAAGTGGCAGAAGCCCATCAGGTTGAGAATGTCAGTTCTTTCCGAGTCTATCGCCAGTCCTTTTCGCAGCACGGCCAGGGCCTCTTGAAAGCGGCCGGTTTCTTTTAAACAGACGCCGGCATAGGAATAAACGCCCGGGGCGTCTTCATCCGGCGGGGACAGGTCCAGGGCCTGGTAAAGGTGGGTCAGCGCTTCTTCCGGACGCCCGGCCTGGAGCTGGGCGATACCGATAAAAAAGCTCAGGTAATAGGCCGGGCCCAGTGAGTCTTCCAGGGAGAGCAGGGCCGGAATGGCCTGGTCCGGCGCCATGGTTTCGGCCATGAGCTTGGCGGTGAACATGGCGGTGCTGGCGTTTTCCGCCCGCTGATAAAACCGGGCGCCGGGAATGATGGTATAAAAAGCCGGCAGACCGAGCTGCGGGTCGGTCAGCTCGATCAGGTAAACGTCCATGTCCCTGGCGGCCAGGGCGGCCAGGCAGCTTTCTATCTCCACCCGGATGTTGTCATCGGACAGGTCCGGCAGGCTGCCCAGGGAAACGGCCTTGGTCCGGTTCATCAGAAAAGCGACTTCCTCCAGGCCGGCGGGTTTGGGCAGGCCGCTGGAAACGTACGATCCGCCGGTGTTGAAATCGCCGCCCAGCTGGGCGATTTCGGTCAGGGTCCGGCTGAGCGCTTTCCAGGGGTCAGGCGCGGTTCCGGCGGTCCAGACCAGTTCGCTTTTTTCGGGAAAGGTGGCCGGATCATAAGCCAGGGCGCCCACCGTGGGGATGCCCGTGTCCAGGGTGAAATCTGATAAATAGAGCTCGATTCCGGCGGCCTGGAAACGGTCCAGCAGGTCGGTTATCACCGGATGCCGGGCCGAGTCCGGGTCAATGGACGGGTCGATGGCCGGGGTCGGCAGCGACTGGCGAGCCACCAGGCAGGAGACATGCCGTTCGACCACTTCGCAGATTCCCTGGCAGATGGCTTCTTCCGGACAGTTGCCGGCGCAGGTGCCGTTGAATTCGTTGATGGCGAAGAACCAGTCAAAGGGCAGCCAGGCGGCCTGGCCGGTGGTCAGGTTGTGAGCGCGGGCCCAGCGCTGCGGCAGGCCGTCCAGGAAAGGTTTGACCGCTGCCCGGTTGGCGCTGTCGTCGTTAACCGATCGGGCCAGGACCTCAAAGGAAACCGCCTCGTCGGCCAGGTTTTCCCGGGTATCCACCTTAAAGCGGTCGGGATTGGAGGCAAAACTGTAAAAACTGAACCGTTCCGCCAGTTCCATGACGGCGGAAGCTTCGGCCTGGGCCGGGCTGGCGCCCTTGCCCATCTGTTTGGCCGTGCCCGTCAGCATGGCGGCGTCCTGGCCGCAGATACTGACATAAACCGGTATATCCAGACGGCCGGTGTCAATGCGCCTGGTTTCGCTGAGAATATCCAGGCCGGTGGCGGCGGCCCGTTTTTTAAACCGCTCCACGGTTTCCTCCGGCGGCATAACCTTGTCCTGATCAGCGGTGAAGCGCTTAAAAGCGTCCTGGAGGGAAAAATTGCTTTTCATGATAAATCCTGTTTATGGCTATTGTTCCCAGGGAAGTGAAAAATAACTTGCCGCCAACCACCTGCTTGTTATTTTGAACAACAGCGTTTTTTTTGTTAAAAAGAAATCCGGCCCTGGCCGGAAGTAGTCCCCATGTGAAATGATGACATATCCGACCTTAACCGACTGGACCTTCATGGTCAAGCGGCTTGTGGCGGTAAAGCAAAAAGTTCCATCGCGGGCCGGGGTGGCCGGGTTGTTTAAGCGATTTTCAAGTTTGCCGCAGATACAAGGAAGATGGCGCCCCGCTATAGTAAACTATGCGGGGCGCCATCTGACGACGTAGATGCGGTAAAATTGGGAATCGCCAGAGATAAGGGAATATGCCTGACCATACAATAAAGAAAATCAGACGTCTTCTGCCGCGGGCCCTGCGGGTGGACCGCTATCCGGCCCGCCGCCGGCTGGAACGCCTGATCAGCAGCCGCGGGAGCGGGAAGAACCAGGACCTCAACCGGGAACTGGACCGCCTGCTGACCCGGCTGGAAAAATCGGCGGCCGTCAAATCCAGCCGGTACGATGATTTTCCGGCGGCGATACCGGAGGCCGGTCTGCCCATCAGCGCCAAACAAGAGACCATCGTGGAGGCCCTCCGGAATCACCGGGTGGTCATCGTCTCCGGAGCCACCGGCTCGGGTAAAACCACCCAGATTCCCAAATACTGCGTGGCGGCCGGCCTGGGCCGGGACGGCCGGATCGGGTGTACCCAGCCCCGGCGCATCGCCGCCATTTCCGTGGCCAATCGTATCTCCGAAGAGATCGGCCGTCCGGCCGGGGACAAGGTGGGCTACAAAATCAGGTTTGCCGACCAGACGGCCCCGTCTCAGCTCATTAAAATCATGACTGACGGCATCCTCCTGGCGGAAGCCCAGCAGGACCGCTGGCTGAACGAATACGACGCCCTGGTGATCGACGAGGCCCACGAGCGCAGCCTGAATATCGATTTTATTCTCGGGCTCGTTAAAAAAATTCTGGAAAAACGGGCCGATCTGACAGTCGTCATCACCTCGGCCACCATTGACACTGAAAAATTCGCGGCGGCTTTCAATGACGCCCCGGTGATAGAGGTGTCCGGCCGGATGTTTCCGGTGGAGGTGGTTTACCGGCCCTTGGCCGATGCGGACCAGGATGCCGCCGGCGGCAATGGCACGGAAAATTACGTGGAACAGGCGGTGGCCGAAGTCGACCGCCTCTGCCGGGGGCAGGCCGGGGATGTCCTGGTGTTCATGCCCACCACCCGGGATATCCACGAGGCCTGCGCCATGATCGAGGGCCGGCGGCACCCCGGCACGGTGGTGCTGCCGCTTTACGCCCGGCTGTCCGGCCCGGCCCAGGCCGCGGTTTTCGCCCGTCGCCGGGAACGAAAAATTATCGTGGCCACCAATATCGCCGAAACCTCGCTGACCATCCCCGGCATCAGGTATGTCATCGACACCGGCCTGGCCCGGATCGCCTATTACAATCCCCGTACCCGGGTCACTTCCCTGGCGGTGCGGAAAATTTCTCAAAGCAGCGCCCGGCAGCGGGAAGGTCGCTGCGGCCGGGTCGCCAACGGCACCTGCCTGCGGCTTTATTCGGAGAAAGATTTTCATGATGGGTATGCCATCATCAATCGGGTACAGGTACGCTCCGTCTTCCCGTACCAGGCCGCCG
>JAWOCW010000347.1:0-3477 GCA_046483615.1 Desulfosudaceae bacterium | reverse complement strand
CCGGTATGCTGAAATCCCAGTAGCAGGTGCTGGTCTTCCACAAAACGCTCAACCCCGGGATCGATCGCCACCACCCGCCTGGTAAGATCTTCCAGCATGCGTATTTGCCCGCTCACGTTGACGGTCTGATCGCCGGTGTCCAGATAACCTTCAAGAACCCCGTCGATTCCGGGCAGATTACGGGGGGCCAGGTTGGAAAGCTGAATCCGTTCCAGCAGGACGCGCTCTTCGGCGTAACTGATGGTTCCCTCCACGGCATCGAACATATGCGGCAGACGGCCATAGTCGTCCAGAAGCTGCTGTTTGAGCGCGGTCTTGCCGGTTTCTGGCAGCAATCGCGATAAAAGATCTTCTATAAAATTATAATTCCCCAGCAGGCACCTTTCCACCGTGAAAGTGCCCCGGCCCTTGATGATCCCGGCGGTGCTGACCAGGCTATCGACGTTCATGACCAGCTGTTGCCGGGGCGGTTTGAAAAAATAATCTCCAAACCCGAATCTCAGTTCAGTAAGGTCCAGTTGACCTGTCACCCGGGCACGCGACTGGTTTCCCGCCAGGCGCACATTCATGTCCAGGTGACCGCCCAGCTCCAATTGTTCCGGAAGACTGTCCGTGAAAAAAGGATAGATGGACTGGATTACGTCAAGATCGACATCCCCGGTAACAACTTCCAGCGAGGCTTCTGATAAGCCCCGCAGCTCCCTGGCATCACCGGAAATATAAAAGGAGTTGCCGTTGACGACCATTTCCAACAGGGGCATGGCCAGCCGATCATTTTCAAGAGACAGGACCAGAGGCTGCTTTAAGCCTATGTCAACCTTAAGGGGTGCCCCCCGCAATTCCCGCTCCGTGGAACGAAAGACCAGGTCTTCCAGGCGGAGACGCCCGGTCATGGTCATCCCGGACCAGGCATCACCGGTCAAATGAAAATCAAGGTTGCCGCGGCCGGAATCGGGCAACACCGGTGAATCAGCCGGAAAAGCGTACCGGTTGTAGGCGAGAATGGGTAGATCCACGATGTTCAGATCAACGTCAAGGGGAATCTGGTCATTCTTCTGATCAATCTCCATTGGTCCGGCCTGGCCGCGCATAAAAAAATTCTGCTTCTCCGCTCCGGGAGAAGCGGCCTTGATATCCAGGTTGAACACCTCGCCGATGGTAAAATCCCTGACAGTCACGTCAACGTCCCGAATGGTGCTTGAGGCCGGACTGTTCAGGGCACCATGGTCCAGAACTTCATACCGGGCGTTTTTAATGGTCAGGTTTTCCACGCGCAGCCATTTGATCAGCTTGCTGTCCTGGTTTTCGGTCAAATCGTCGAAATTCCAGCTGCCCTCCTTGTCCCGGACCACCTGAAAGACCGGTTCTTCAATCGTCATTTCCCTGATGTAAACCTGCCCCAGAAAAAGCATTAAAGGATTAATGCGCACTATGATCCGCTTGGCTTTCAAAAAAACCGGGTCACTCACATAGGGGTGTTCTTTGAGAAAAGATTCGTTTTCAGTCATTTTAAAGCCGGTTATTTCCGCCCCGCGCAATCCCAGTAAAAAGGTGTCCATCTTTTTCACGGACAGATTTCTGGGAAGATTCTTGGCGATGATCGACTTTAATACGGCCAGGCGCTTGCGGTCAAAATAACTCAGGGAGGACTCTTCAGAGGACGAATCCCGGGCCGGCACCGGCAGCGCCGCCAGCAGCGCCGCTGTGAAAAAGGCACCAATAAGAAAGACCGCGATGATTTTATTTAATTTCATATTTTTCAGACAAAAACCCTACAAGACCATTTTAACCTGGGGATGTCCGGCCAGGGCCTGGTACAACCCGTCCCGGGCGGCCTCATTGTCCACCCGGACCGACAAGGCCAGGGACAGGTATTTACCGCTCCGGCTGGTGTTTGACGCGGCCACCTGGTACTCATAACCCCGGCAGCACTCCTCCACCGCCCGGGTCAGGGCGCGCTGCTCAAAGCCGATCACCCGGTAGGACCAGTTACAGGGATAATCGATCAGCGGTCGTCGGGTCTGATTCATTCTGCCTCCGGCCGGGCCGGATCAGCCAGGCGTCGCTGCTGGTCAGCCAGCATTAATCCGGTCATGGTCTTGGCGTCCCAGATCTCGTTGGTATAAACCAGGCGCAGCGCTGTTTGAAAATCCATCGGCTTTATCTCGATCATTTCATCGGCCTCCAGAACCTGCCGGCCGGGAATAAGATTGTCGGCCCGGAACAGGTGGAGGCACTCATCGGAATAACCCGGCGCCGGTGCCAGCACGCCCAGTTTCTGAAAATCACCGCCCTGGTAACCGGTTTCTTCCAGCAACTCCCTCCGAGCGCAGGCCAGCGGTGATTCATCAGCGACGTCAATCGTCCCGGCCGGAATTTCCCAGATATAATCGCCCAGGGCGTGACGATACTGCCGCACCAGCACGACGGTATTTTCGTCCAGAAAGGGCACAATGGCGGCGGCACCGGGATGACGCAGCACGTGAATAACCGTTTCCAGGCCATTGTCCAGGGTAACGGTTTCCCTGTCAAGCCGGATCGCTTCAATTCGCAAAAGAGTCTTTTTATCGTGAATTATGGTTCCCATGTTTTTCTTTCTGACAAGTCATCATAAACTCCTGGTTGACGATCCCTCAGGCAGGGTATTTCCCGGCGGAAGCGGGCCTGCTCGTTTTTGTCGAGAACAGCCGAAAGAACGGCCGGTTGCCGATCGTCGGCGGCGACGGCGATCTCGCCGGAAGAAGCGACCACCTGGGAGTGACCGCCATAGACCAGAGCGCTGTCAGCTCCGCAGCGATTGGCCGCGATAACCGGGAGCTGGTTTTCGATGGCCCGGGCCCGCAGCAGAACGTCCCAGTGAAGAATACGCGAGGCGGGCCACTGGGCGCTGACAATCAAGGCCTCGGCTCCCCTCAGGGCCAGGGCGCGGCAAAATTCCGGAAAACGCAGGTCATAACAGATGATCAGCCCCAGGAGGCCGACGCTGGTAGGGCAGACCAGGCCCCGGTCCCCGCCGAGAAAAAAACGATCTTCACGGTTGGGAACAAACAGATGAACTTTTCGATAGGCCCCCGCCAGGGTGCCGTCACTGTCATGAACGTAAAGGGTGTTGCAGATACCGTCGGCGGTCGCTTCCGGCAGAGACCCGGCGATAACCATCTTCGCGGCGGCGGCGGCTTCCGCGACCTGTTCCAGGACCCGGGGCGTCCGGGCGGCATGTTCGGCCAGCCGGGCCGTGTCAAATCCCACTGACCATAATTCCGGGAGCACGGCCAGGGCGGTTTTTTCCTCCGCCAGCCGGCGGACCCCGTCTAAAACGCTGTTAAGGTTGGCCGCTTCATCGCCCAGGCGAACGTCAAACTGAACAATGCCGGCCCGCAGTTCATGGTTGGCGGTCATAAGTCAGCCTATAAAATATCCGCTATAAATATCCGGGTTATCCGGCCCGCGGGCCGGATAACCCGGATCCCATCGCGA
>JAWOCW010000317.1:0-3081 GCA_046483615.1 Desulfosudaceae bacterium | reverse complement strand
GGGGCGGCAGGTTTTACCGACCCAAATATTTTCGAGGCAAACTTGCGACGATATGGCGGGGGATACCATGTCGGCTGGACAGGAAGAGGCGGCTTTTCCGTTTCAATCCCCTGATCCGGTTCAATTCCCTGATCCGGTTCAATCCCGTGGTCCGGCTCACGGACTGGTTCGTCTTCAGATAAGTCACTATCAAAAATAACCGGGGCGGCTTGCTCAGTTTCAGGAGGTGCCTTTTCTGCTTCAGGCGCGGCTTCTTCCGTGTCTGTTGAAGATAATTTCTTTTCCAGATCCGTGAGGCGAAACTGAAGTTGCTGAATTGCTTGTTGCAGCGATTCAGCTTGCTTCATGTACTCCCGTTGAATTTTCCCTGTTTTGGCAAACAGGACAATGATCGGTACCAGCAGGGCAAGCCAGAATAAGAACATCTCCCCTCCTTGATTATTACCTGAACAAAGGGAGTCAAAATCCCCCCGCGAATGACGCGAAAATGATGTTTAAAGTTGACTATCGCATCTGGTGGGGGATGTCAATATTGCGGCCTCTATGGCGGTCTCGTCCCGGCGGCAGGTTCACTGGCCTGGCATGGCATCCGGCCGGGTCAGCAGGGAGGGCATAAAGACGTAGCCGAGGATTTCAAAGACACGGCCGGGGTAGGATGGAAAAGCCGGGTCCAGGTTCAGGAGCCGGGCCGGGTAGACCGGGGCGCCGGCCAGGGTGTAGCCCATCATGACGATGGTGTAGAGCCACCTGCTGACGCGCTCGGCGGGCACGCCCGGCGGGGCGTCGCGGCGGACCATGGCCAGCATCCCGGACTGGACCCGGGTCATGAGGTCAAAGCCGGCCTGGTCCCGGTAGCGCTCGTAATGGGCGATGTTAAGGACCAGCATGGCCACGGTCTGGCGGTGGGTGAAGCAGTAGGTCAGCCCTTTTTGCAGGTAATGGATAAAGATGTCTTCCGTGGCCAGGCCCTCGGGGTCGATCTGCCAGCCGGCGATGGTCTCGTTAAAGGTCTGGAAATTGTCCCGCAGCACGGCTTCGAACAAATCGGCCTTGGTGGGGAAAAAGTGGTGGATGCGGGAAAAATCAAACCCGCCGGCCTGGCCGATCAGGCGGATGGTGGCCCGATCATAGGGATAGGCGGCAAAGACCTGGCGGGCGGCCTCGAGAATGCGCCGACGGGTGAGTTCGCCCTTGCTCCGGGGCCGGCCGGCAGCGGCCGGCGATGAATCCGAATGGCCCGGGGAGGGTTCTTCCGGCAGCCCCGGCCAGCGGGTCAGGTGATAGTCCATAAACGGGGTGCGGCCGGCGGGAATGGCCTCCAGGGCGGGCAGGAAGATCTGGGCCACCGTGTCCCGGACCCATTCTTCGTAGTCGGCGTCGGCGGGCAGATTCAGCACCTGCTGGTGAAAAGCCTTGCCCCCGGCAAAATGAACCACCACCAGGGTCAGCACCAGCAGGAACATGGCGGTTTCCGGGCGGGGCGCCTGGTCCAGGACCACTTCACTGATCAGGGCCAGAACCTGTTCGTGGATTTTAATCATGCGCTCCAGACCAGCCATGGGCTGGTCCGGGCGGCCGGCTTCCACCGCGTTGAGCAGCATAAGGCGATAGGCGTCGGGCTGGCGAAGTCCCTGGCGGATGATGCCGTCCAGGTAAAAGCGCGGGCGCTCGTCGGCCTCCAGGGATTGCAGACGATGGAAAAAGCGGGGATGGTCCTCCAGGATCTCCTTTTGAATGGCGGCACTGACTTCTTCAAACAGGGCGGTCTTGGAACCGAAATAATGGACCACCAGGGGGTGCCGCACCCCGGCTTCGGCGGCAATGGTCCGCAGGCTGGCCGCGGCAAATGATTGGCGGCAGAAGACCCGGCGGGCGGCGGTGAGGATGCGCCGGCGGGTGAGTTCGCCCTTGGTGGTATTTTTTATCGCTGTCATATCCACAAGTGGTAAAAAAAGTATTCTTCCCTGCTTGCCAAATCCTCGTAACTATTAAATATTTTATATATTTTGGCATCCCGGAAAAAGGCCGGGGCCGGTCTATGGCGGTCTGGATTCCGTCTTTCGTCGGAATGACGGGTTCGGGATTTTGCACCCGGCCCTCATTTTTTTGTCTACCACAGAAAACAGTCCTGGTAAACCATTTTTTACCGGTTGTTGATTTTTTTCTTGACAAGGAAGAAGACTGCGGGGTAAGTTTTTTACCAGATGTGGATTTTTTAACCCTGTAGCAGAAGGAGGCGGCCATGTCCCTGCCCGATCGCAACAATCCCTATAGTTTCAACACTTTTCTGGAATGGCGGGAGAGCGTCGATTATTACGAAGAAGATCCCTGGCTGCAGAAGCTGATCCGGATCTATGCCGGGGACGAAGCCGAGCAGGTGGCGGCCGCGGCCCGGGAATTTTCCGCCAAAGCCTCCTTTCGCTGGCGGCGTCTGGCCGAGCGGATTGCCACCCCGGACAACCGGCCCTATATGATGCATTATGACGGTCACAGAAACCGCGTCGACCGCATTGTCCGGCCCTATGAGATCGAAATCATGGAAAAAGAGGTCTTTGCCGAGGCCTGGTTCGCGCCGGACACCTCGCCCTGGATCCGCTTTGTCAAGCTCTACCTGCTCAGCCAGAACTCCGAGGCCGGCCTGGTCTGCCCTTTAATCTGCACCTGGGGGCTGGCCGACCTGCTGGAAAAATACGCCGATACCCCGGAGACCAGCCAGATCCGGGAACATGTCCGGGACGGTATCAACGGCGATTTTGCCATCGGCGCCCAGTTCGTCTCGGAGATCCAGGGCGGTTCGGACGTGCCGGCCAACCTCCTGGAAGCGGTGGAAGAAGACGGCCAGTGGCGGCTGTACGGCACCAAGTTTTTCTGCTCGGCGGCCCATGCCGACTACTCCGTGGTCACGGCCAAGCCGCGGGGCTCGGAAACCGTGGCCCTGTTCGTCATTCCCATGTGGCTGCCCGGCAACAAGGCGCGCGAGATCCGCAACGGCTATACCATCGACCGCATCAAGTGGAAGATGGGCACGGTGGAGCTGCCCACGGCGGAAATCACCTTTGACGGCGCCCTGGCCTACCCGGT
>JAWOCW010000142.1:0-7915 GCA_046483615.1 Desulfosudaceae bacterium | reverse complement strand
GCCGCAACGACCTTAAAATGCTCAGGGGACTGGCCCCGACTGACAGGGCTTCGATTTCGGACAACCGCTGCGAGTCTTTTTCAAATTTCTTCTTAAGCCGGGCCTGGTAAGCATCTTTTAATATGCTCAGCAGGTTTTCAAAATCATAAGGTTTTTCCAGGTAGCCAAAAGCCCCCAGCTTGGTGCACTCCACGGCGGAGTCAATGGAAGCGTACCCGGTCAGCATGACAGCTTCCAGAAAAGGATTGTTCTCCTTTAAAATTTTCAGCAGCTCCTTACCGTCCATGCCGGGCATGTTCAGATCCAGGATGGCCACGTCAAAAGAGCCCTTCTGGGCCGTGGCCACGGCCTGCTGCCCGTCTCCGGCCGTGGTCACGTCAAAATCTTTGAGACCCAGCCGTTCGGCAATGGTATTTAAAAACTTTTCATCATCATCAACGATCAATAGTTTTATAGGTTGCGTGTTTTCCATAGACACCCCCATTTTTTTAAGTTTGCGCCATAAGGAAGCCCGGTTAATGCCGAGGATCCTGGAAGCCTCACTCTTATTGCCGTTTGTCGCCCGTACCACCTTCTCGATATATTGTTCCTCGAGCTCCGCCAGGGTAACCAGCTCGTCCTTATCAGCGAAGCCGGCAGTCTCCTTTGCTGGCGTCACCCGCTCGGGCAAATGCTCCGGGGTGATCAAGTCCTCTTCACACATAATAACGGCATGCCTGATGACATTTTCAAGCTCCGCCACGTTTCCGGGAAAGGGATATTCCGCCAGCAGGCTCAATACTTCATCCGATATCTGTTTAACGTTTTTGTCAAGTTCTTTCCGATACAAATCCAGAAAATAATGGCTTAACAGCGGGATATCGGCTTTCCGCTCCCGCAGCGGCGGGATATGAATGGTGAAGGCGCTGAGGCGCTGGTAAAGTTCCCGCTGAAAGGTGCCGGCGGCTATGTTATCGGCCAGGGAAAGACCGGCGGCGGCCAGCAGCCTGACATCCGGCAGCCGCTGACCACCGTCCGCGTCGGGCATGAGTCCTTGCTCCAGACGCTGCCGCAGCCGGTCCTGAATCGAGGCGGGAGTATTGCCAAGTTCCTCCAGGAGAATGGTGCCGCCGGAGGCGGTTTCAAAAATACTTTTGCGGGGGCTATAGGGGTGGGAACGCTTTGGCTGGTTTTCGGCAAACAACTCTTCTCCGAGAAGTTCTTCGTCAAAGGAACCGCAGGTTACCGGGATAAAAGGTTGAGCGTGACGCGGGCTGAGACGGTGGATCGTTTCCGCTACCAATTTTTTGCCGGAGCCGTCTTCCCCGATCAGCAGCACCGAGCATTCCAGGGGGGCCACTTTCCTGATTTCAGCTTTTAATTGCAGCATGACCGGAGACTCGCCAATCAAACGGGTCATCAGCAGCCGCCGGGAAAAAGATGACTCCCGACCGGATAAGGACGGCCTGTCTTCCGGCGGCCAACCATGGCGGCCCTCTTCCCCGGTTTCGCCCTGTTCCTCCGCGGCGCCCCCGTCCCGGGCATAGCCGTTTTGCCGCCCCTGGCGGGGATTAATAATAATCATTTCGTTGCTGGCGCTGATCTGCCGGATAAAGCCCCAGAAATCATTCATCCTGTCTTTTTCAAAATAATCGGCGTCAAGAGCCGTGGCCGCCTCCTTGAGCTTGTCGTTGCCGAATCCGGTCAACAACACCGTCCGCATGACCGGAGAGATTTCTCTCAGCTTGGTTATGGTGGTCAGACCATCCATGCCCGGCATGCGCTGATCCACTATGGCCAGGTCAACCCGGTTGGCCCGGGCGATGCCAAGAGCTTCTTCCCCGCTGGTGGCCGGCAGGGCGGTAAAGCCTTTCAGGCGGATGCGCTCGGAGATGGAATCCAGAAACTTTTTTTCGTCATCCACCAGCAGCACGCTTATTTTATCTTCGGCGGCCATGTTTTATGCCTGCGTGAGAACTTCATTACCAGACCATCAAGACTGATCGCTGCCGTGAAAAAAGGCGCAAAAGCCCTGGCGTTAATATTTCCCTGGCTGCGGCCGGGAGGCCGAAGCCGGGAAAATTCGCCAGGGACAACTCTGCGCCCGCTTTCAACATTACCTGGAATTTAAAAACAAACTTGTCCCAGGCCGTCATTTTTTGCCGGATTTATCTTTATCATCCGAAGATCCGGAATAAAGAGCGCCTTTCATGGTGGCGTCGACCATGCTGCCTTCAAGGTTGGCCTGGAGCCGTTTCATGAAATTCCAGAAGCCGCCCATGGCGTCTTTTTCAAAATAAGAGGCATTGAGCGCTTCGGCGGCTTCCTGAACTTTTTCATCCCCGAACCCGGTCAGCAGGACCGTGTTGATATCAGGATGGATTTCCTTTAACTTGGTAATGGTTACCAGCCCGTCCATGTCCGGCATCTTCAGGTCCACCACCGCCGCGTAAATATCGTGCTGGCGGGCGGTCTCCAGGGCTTCCCGGCCGCTGTTGGCCATCAAAGGCTCAAACCCTTTCAGGCGGATGCGATCGGCAATGGCGTCCAGAAATTTCTGCTCGTCATCAACCAGCAGCACGTTCAGGGTTTTGCGGCCGATTCCCTTAACAAATTCCCAGAACCCGCCCATGGCGTCTTTTTCAAAATAATGGGCGTCGAGAGCCTCGGCCGCCTCCCGGCTCTTGGCGTCTCCAAAACCGGTCAAAAGAACGGTTTTGATGCCGGGCTGGATCTTCTTTAAGCGGCTGATCGTTTCCAGGCCGTCCATGTCCGGCATTTTCAAATCCACCACCGCCGCCTGGATCTCATTTTTTTCCGCGAGATCGAGCGCTTCTTGACCACTGGCGGCCAGGAGGGGCTCAAACCCCTTCAGCCGGAACCGCTCCGCTATTGAATCCAGAAATTTTTTCTCATCATCGACCAACAGTATATTGATTTTTTCTGTCATAGTATTGATCCTTTACCCAATCTAAGTTTAGTGACCACCGGTTCCCAGGAGACCGGAAGCGGCCAGACTCAGCACCAGCACCTCCAGAACACAGACAGTGAAATAGATCCAGTCTTGCTGTTTTTTGTAGCCGACGATTAAAAACAGATAACAAAAGATCGTCAGCACCGCCAGCAGACCCATACCGATAAAATTCATGAAATCGCCCTTGCCCAGCAGAGCGACCCAGCCCCAGCCGTGGGGCGAATCGGTAATACGCAAATACTCGTTAACTCCTTTGTCCCAATTCTGGGTTACCAGGGCGATATCCACGTGGGGATCGACTATGCCGAAAACATAAAGAAAATATGTAATGGTCATAATCACGATACCTCCCCAGGCGCCGATAAAAAGGATATTGGCATACTGGATCTGCTCCGGCATGGGGGGCAGAGGCTCATGGTTGTTGGATTGTTTTTCGTTCATAACCGCCACTCCTTGCTATTCAATGCTATTATAAATCAATTTTAAACAGGGTTCACGCAGAAATCAAACATTTATGGCCGGACCGTTTAGCCGAGGAAGCCCAGGCCGAGCCCCTTGTCGATTGACTTTAATCCCGCGAAAAAGAGCACCCCGATGACCATATACCGGATAAATGCCGGCTTGGCCACGCTTAAAATCCTGACCCCGACAATCGATCCCAGCATCAGCCCGATAATAGAGGGAATGGCCATAAGCGGAATAACGCACCCCTTGTTTAAATAAATCCAGGCGGCGGAAGTGTCGGTAATGGACAGCAGGAACTTGCTGGTGGCCACCGATATTTTCAAGGGCGCGCCCATGACCAGGTTGAGCACCGGCACGTTGGCCCAGCCCGCGCCCAGCCCGAACATGCCCGCGATAAGCCCGATAAAGATAAACAGGATCAAACCCAGAAGAGTACGGTGGGTTTTCCAGGGAATCTGTTCGCCGCTGGATTCATCCAGGTAAATCCCCTGTAAACCCAGGGCGTGGCCGATGGCGTCCTGCTTGGTCACCAGCGGTTTTTCCGAATTCTTGGAGACCAGCAATAAAACGGCGATGCCGAAAATCGTTACTCCCAGCAGCACCTGGATGATATCGGGATTCAACCGGGACAGGTACAAGCCCAGCATGGCGCCCATGATGGAAAAGGTGGAAGCTACCAGGGCCACGGGAATGGCCAGGCGCAGGCTGGCCATGTTGCGCCGCAACAGGCCGGGACCGGCCGCCAGCGCCCCGGCCAGGGCCACCATCAAGCCGGTGCCACGCACGAAATCCAGGTGAAAGGGGAAAAAGCCGCTGACCAGCGGCACGTACAGCACCCCGCCGCCGACACCCGCCAGAACAGCGATAACACCCAGAACAAAACAAAAAAAGAACAGAACGGTAGGCCAGAACCACCAGGCATGGGCGGTCCCCGCGGCAGCCGACTCCTCGGCCGCCAGGGCGGTCAGGGGATGGGTCAGCACCATCACCAGCAGCGAAACCAGGATAAAACGCC
Organism: Desulfosudaceae bacterium; assembly: GCA_046483615.1. Classification (GTDB taxonomy): domain Bacteria; phylum Desulfobacterota; class Desulfobacteria; order Desulfobacterales; family Desulfosudaceae; genus CAYTQK01. The sequence continues at coordinate 3,482 of JAWOCW010000142.1, read as the reverse complement.
ATTTTGCTTGAAATTGTGAGACCATTGGCAGTAGACTCCTTTTGAATTGGTTTTTAAAATGATATATTTATTTGCGTGTTGTAAAATAAAAAAAATTATGAATAAAATGTTTACAAATGAAACAATAAATGTTTTATTGTTTCAAAATTAACTTGTCAATACTTTTTTTGTTGCATAATTAAACACATGAAAATTTTAGTGGTTGACGACGAAAAAAAGATCGCCGACGTTCTGGCAGAACGCCTGGCCATCCGCGGCTTTGATGCCGCCCCGGTTTATGACGGCAATTCCGCGCTGGAACGCCTGAAATCCGAAAACAACATTGAAGCCATGATTTTAGACCTGCGCCTGCCGGACATAGACGGCATTGAAGTACTCCGGCAGACCCGGCAGTCACACCCGCTGATAAAAGTGGCCATTTTGTCCGGCCACGCCAGTGACCTGGATTTCAGGACCTGCCTCGATCTGGGCGCCGTGGCCTGTTTCCAGAAACCGGCTGATATATCTGAAATCATCAAAATTTTTAAAAATCCGGAAGTGGCCTGAAAATGATACCCAGGAACACGCTGGCCCTGTTTTTGCCAAGATTTTTAAACCCCCGGAAAAGCCGGCCGGCCAATACCTATCTTTTTAATTACAAGAAGGTCTGGCTGATCTCCTTTGTCCTGATGATTATCGTCTGTCTTCTACCGCTGACCATTTTCCTGATTGTAAATTCCCGGTTATCCCATAAGGCCATAGAGAATGAGAGCCACCTCCACACCCTGCGGCTGACCTCCAACGCCCGCCGCACCGCCACCTATTTTTTTGAAGAACGCATGGACGCCCTGCAATACATCATCCAGAATGAAGACTACCAGACTCTGACCAGCCAGGAAAAGCTGACCAGTATTCTGGAAAATCTCAAAATGGGCTTTGGCGGTTTTCTGGACCTGGGGGTTATTACCAGCAACGGCGTTCAGGTCAATTACGCCGGTCCCTTTGACCTGGCCGGCAAGCAATACAGCGATCAGAAGTGGTTTAAAAACTGCGTTGAACAGGGCTTTTACCTGAGCGACGTATTCATGGGTTATCGCCAGGAGCCCCACATGATCGTGGCCGTCAAATCACCCGCCGGGAATGACGATTTTTATATTCTGCGGGCTACCCTGGACATTCAGAGGGTAATTCACATATTTTCATCCCTGGAACTGGTTAAAAAAAGCGACGCCTTTATCTGCAACCGCCAGGGACGCCTGCAAACCCCGTCTAAATATTACGGCGACGTGCTGGACAAGATCGACCTGGCTGTGCCGCCCTATTCTTCCCAATCCCGGGTGTACGAAGCCACCGACACCGACGGCAAACCCATCCTGATCGGCTATGCCTATCTTGAAAACTCCCCCTATATCCTGATGGTGATCAAGCGCAGCCGGGAAGTAATGAAGGGGTGGTACGAACTGCAACAGGAGATGATCTGGTTTTACCTGGCCAGCGCCCTGACCGTTTTCATTGTTATCCTGTGCATTGTCACTTTTATGGTCAACAAAATTTATGACGCCGACCAGACCCGCCTGAAGGCCATGGAACGCCTGGAGGGATCCAGCCGGCTCATCTCCATCGGCCGGCTGGCGGCCGGGGTAGCTCACGAGATAAATAACCCCCTGGCGGTCATTAATGAAAACGCCGGGCTGATCAGGGATATGTTCAGCCTGAAACAGGAATACCAGGACGACCCCCGCTTGCTGGAACTGATTGACGACGTCCTGGAGTCCGTCGCCCGTTGCGGCGCGATCACCAAGCAGTTGCTGGGATTTGCCAGGCATTTCAAGCCCAGCATCCATCCGGTTGATTTAAAGCAGACCATTCAGCAGGTATTGTCATTTTTCAGAAAAGAGGCCTCTTACCGGGGTATATCCGTGAATGTCGACATTCCCGATGACCTGCCGACCATTCATTCCGACTCCGGCAGTCTCCAGCAGGTCTTTTTCAACCTTATCAACAACGCTTTCCAGGCCATCAACGAAAAAGAACAGGAACAGGGAACCATCACCATCACCGCCAGTCTTACGGATGAGGAACACGTGGCCGTCAAAGTCAAGGACTCCGGCTGCGGTATTTCCGAAGAGGGCCAGAAAAAAATATTCGAACCGTTTTTTACCACCAAGAGCATGAACGGCGGCACCGGCCTGGGCTTATCAATTATATACGGCATTCTTAAAAAGTTGAATGGTGACATTACGGTTCGCAGCAAAGTAGACAAGGGGACCACCTTTACCGTTATCTTGCCAATAAACCTGGAAGGGGAGATCCAAAGTGAAAGTTCTGCTGGTTGATGATGAAAAAAAATTCGTGTCCTGCCTGGCCGAACGCCTCTCCATGAGGGGGGTTACAGCGGACTGGGCCACGACCTGCAAGGAAGCGCTCTCAAAATCGGACGCGGAACATTACGACGTGGCGGTGCTGGACGTGAAAATGCCGCACATGAGCGGGATTGAACTGAAAAAACAGATGGAAGCCGCCAACCCGGACATGAAATTTATTTTCGTGACCGGTCATGGCTCCGAAGACTCTTATCGCGCCGGCAGCCAGGAAGCCTCCTTCTATATTATCAAACCGTTTGACATCGATACCTTGATTGAAAAGCTCAAGGAATTAGAGGCGGAATAGCCGTCCGGGAGCAGATTATGGGCAAGGAAACAGAAACTATCGCCTCCGAAGGGCTGTTGTTTTTTTCAAAAACCAACCGGCTGATTTCCCATGAATTGAAAAACGTGCTGGCTATCATTTCCGAGACCCTGGGACTGATTGATGAATTATCAGCCCTGGCCAAAGAAGGCGGTGATTTACCTCCGGGTAAATTAAAATCCCTGAGCGAAAGCGTTTTGGAAGAAATTGACCGGGCCAACCGGATCGTCCGTCACATGAACTCCTTCGCCCATCAGATTGACAATTTCCTGGAGGAAGTCGATGTCAGCCAGACAGTGCCGCTGATTATCGAGCTGGCCGGGCTGGATGCCAACGTCAAGAAAATCACCTTTGAGATCGGACCGGCCACCCCCGTCCAGGTACAGACCAGTCCCTTTTTTCTGAACAACTTGATTTTTCAGTTTATCCGGGGATACGCCGGGCAAACCGCCCCGGCCTCGAACATCACGGTCGGGTTTGAAACCGAGGAAGACTCCGCTGAAATTATTTTCTCCGGTTTACAGGCGGAACTGATGGATAATTTTCCCACCTCGTCCCAGGAATTTCTGGCCGATATTCTCCAGGCCCGATTGAGCCTGGAGGAGGAAAATACCATTCTCAAAATCAACATACCGAAATCATTGGATGAAAGCCCATTAAAAAGTTTTTAACAATACCCTTGCCATGTTATTTGATTAGCGTTATACCATAGTTAAATTTTTAACGGCAGCAATCCGGAAAGCTTACTAAACGCGAGTGCTGACAATATGTTTAAAGCGGAAAAAGGAATGAAGGCACAACAGTCATGGAAATAG
>JAWOCW010000117.1:0-2950 GCA_046483615.1 Desulfosudaceae bacterium | reverse complement strand
CCCAGAGATTTTGCAGAGTTGCCTGCAACTGGTCATCAGACAGGTAATGCATCATATCGAGCATCAGAACCAGGTCCGCCGAAAGGTTGAAATCGGGCAGATCCGGGGCTCCGACCGGGAATATCTCGCCCCGGCAGCCGACAATTCTGGCCGCGATTCTGGCCCTTTCCGCATCCGGTTCAATGCCGGAAATTTTGATGGCCGGGTCAGCCGCTATCAGCCAGGCCGCGGTCACACCGTATCCACAGCCGAGATCAACAACAGCGGCGGGTTGGCCGATCAAGGCGGGCAGTTCCGCGAACATGGGATCGAGCCGGATTTTTAACCGGGCAAACATTCGCGGATATATTTCCAGGTGTTTATACAGTTTGTGAAATCGTTTTTTATGCCTCACCGAACCCGGTTGAACAGGAGTGGCGGAAAATCGGACCGGCTGGAACAGATATTTGAGAAAAGGCGGCAGAATGGCATAGGTGCCGATCATAACAAAGCCGACCCCCAGAACCTGCACCTGACCCAGGCTTTTCATCAGATTGTGCTGACCGAAAGCCAGCACGCCGAAACCGATCAGCGTGGAAGTCCCCGCCAGGAAGATGGCCATACGGATGTGGGCCTGATAGGGATGGGCCTCATCCTGGTAACGCTGATAAGATCGCACAATGTATAATGAATAGTCGAGCCCCATGCCCAGCACCACCACCGACAGCATCAATCCCGGTATGTTCAGCGGCTGGCCAAGAAGATTCAGGACACCGAGCGTGCATATCATTGAAAAAACAAGCGGCAGCAGCGCCGCCCCGACCAGAACCAGATCCATGAAAAACAGGAGCAGCAGAGCGAATACGCATAAGCTGATAAACACAAGCATTCTGGTAAAAGTTTCGGAAAGAAACTCGCTTATCGCCAGGGAATAATAATTGGGGTCGAAAACATGCAGGTTCGACCGGGGGGAATACTTGTGGAAAAAGGATTTCGCGTCATAATTGTCACCCGGGGTCAAAGAAGCCAGCAGCAGCCATGAATCGCTCCCGGCATCGCTCCCGGAACCACCCCCGGAATCACCCCCGGAATCACTCCCGTCCGCGGCGTACATTCCGAGAAGGTTATAAAAATCCGGTTTTATGGTCAATCCCTCGGCACAGTTCACCGTCTTTTGGCTGTAAGCATCCGAAAAAGCGTCGGCGGGCAGCCCCATTTCAGCAGCGACCCGCCCGATTTGCTTATGTAAAAGGGCTTGATCATGATCATCCCAGAATTGACGCCAGGCGGCAGCGTTATTTTGGCAGCGCCGCTCTCCGGGATAAACCATGGAAGGCAGGAACGCCTGGCTGAGCGTGTTGTCACGGAGATCTTCCTCCAGCCGGGCGGTAAGTTCATCGCTTAATTTTTGAAGGGCTTCCGGATCCCGGGCCTCGGCCATAACGTAAATTCTGTCAAAAAGCTGCTGCCCCCAGACGTCTGCCATCAGTTTTTCGGCGGCGAGGGTTTCTTGCCGGACCGTGTTGATGGTGGATATATCCACACTGAAAGTGGGGTCCGCGAAAAACACCATCACCACAAAAAAAGACAACGCCGCCCCGGCCTTGTATTTTCCTCCCGAGACGGTGAGCCGGTCGACCACTGCCTGCAGCGGCAGTTTTCGATCCCTTTTGGCCGGCGGCAAAAAAGGGAAGATAATCGGAAAAAAGGAATGGACGAATAAAAAGGAAAAGGCGATGCCGAAAGCCGCGAACTGCCCGATCTGTAACAGAACCGGGAAACCGCTGAAGGTCAGCATGAAAAACGCGCTGACCGACGTCAAGACAGCCAGCAGGGCCACCGCCCGGACCTCTCTGGAAACGTTTTTCCCCCTTGTTTCATAAGGACGGTCGAGAAACAACAGGTAAGAAATCCCGTGATCCACCGTTATCGCTATAATTGCCCCGCCGAACCCGATAGTCATGATACTGATCGATTCGTGCCAGATGGAATAAAAAGCCAGGGCGCAGATGGTCCCGAAAACAGCCGGAACAAAAGCCAGCAGTCCGATATAGGGGCGGGGGAACGACAGCATCAGAAGACAGGCGATGCCCAGACTGGCAAAAAGGATCGCGTTCCTGGCGTCTTTTTTTGAGGTGGTCTCATTGTCCAGCGCGGCCCGGTAAGCGCCTGCCGGCGTCAGCGTAAAGTCAAACCCGGTATCTTCGTATTTTCTTTCCAGGGTCGCTTTTGTCCGTTCGATGGCGTCATTGATCCGGTATACCTGTTCCGCGCCGGTGCCCGCGGAGTGGGGGGTGGCGACAAGCAGCAGATGGCGGCTGTCCGGGGACATAAGATGGCCCTTGTAGAAACGGACATCTTCCGCCGGCGCGATCTGCTTGAATTTTTCCAGGACAACCCCGCTGATACCCAGGGGGTCCTGCATAATAAGACGGGCCTGGCCCATCCCCTCCATGGTATAGAGCCGGGAAAGGTTGTCCCTGACCCGCTGCTCTAAAACATCCTCCCGCAACAGCGGAGAGATTCTGTTTTCCAGCTCTTCGGCTGTAAGCAGCCCGGGGAGATTGACGGACACGTGCTTGAACAGTTCGGGGAGCAACTTGTCCATTTCTGCCATGCCCACCTTTTTAAAGACACCGTCGGTCAATAACTCGGCTTTAACAAATTCCGCGGCCTCGACCAGCATATCGGGATTTTTCTGCTCCAGGTGTATGTCTATAAATACCCGGTTCTGGTAAGGATGATTCAACAAGACATAAGCGCCGTCAGACATGACCGCGTTGCCCCGGGGCAGGGTCTGAATAATATCGGTTTCAAAACGGACACCGAACAGGGCGATGACCATGACAACCAGCAGCAGCAGGCCGGCAAGAAGCGGAAGACCTCTCAGTAGTATCTGTTTCGGCAGTGGTGGCAACGGCTTCATCCTCTAACCCGAATATTTCATGAATTTTTTTGAAAAGAATTTCTT
>JAWOCW010000040.1:0-3628 GCA_046483615.1 Desulfosudaceae bacterium | reverse complement strand
CCTGGAATACGTTCTGTTGACCGACACCATTGATCCTTCCCAAGAGCCTATCCAGCTGAACCGGGTACTGGGGGATAAGGATGATCCGCAGTCTCTGATCTATCCCTTTAAGGTCCACCGGGGCATGATGCCGTATGACACCGAAAAATTGACCATGCTGTCTCCCAAGCTTTTTGGTAAAACACAAGACGCCTACTGGAAGAGTTATGACTGGGAAAAGTCCCTGGAAGCCGGCATGGCGGCCCACGACCTTGACTTCAGCGGTAATTTTGATTTTATTGAGACCAGTTACTATTTTCAGATCACTCACATGGTCGCTCCCGCTGAAAATTCATTGGAATGCAACCAATGCCATTCCCGCCAGGGAAGACTGGCAGCCCTGTCCGGCTTTTACATGCCCGGTCGGGATCATAACGGCCTGCTGGATCTGATCGGCTGGCTGGTGGTCTTCGGTTCTCTGGCCGGAGTAGTCGGGCATGGCATTTTACGACGGTTCCTGGGCGGCTCCAACCACTAAAAAAGGGAAGGAGAGAGTGATGATCAAGGATAACAAAATATATCTATATACCCGTTTCGAGCGTTTCTGGCATTGGGCCCAGACGCTGTTGATTCTTATTCTGATTGCCACCGGGCTGGAGATACACGGCCTCTATGAGTGGCTGGGCTTTGAAATGGCCGTTGAGGTGCACAATATCAGCGCCTGGACCTGGCTGGGCTTATACGTGTTTATTCTGTTCTGGATGGCTACCACCGGGGAATGGAAGCAGTATGTGCCGACCTTCCGAAAACTGCTGGATGTTGTTTTTTATTATCTGATCGGCATCTTCAAAGGCGCCCCCCACCCGGTGCCGAAAACCGCCAGAACCAAGCACAATCCGCTGCAGCGGCTGGCTTATCTCGCTATAGTCATGGTGCTGGTTCCTTTTCAGATTATTACCGGCTTTCTTTATTATTATTATAATGACTGGCCGGCCATGGGCTGGGATTGGGGGCTGGCCCCGATGGCCCTGCTGCACACGGCCGGCGGTTTCGCCATAATGTCCTTTATTATTGTGCACGTTTACATGACTACCACCGGCCCCACCCCGACGGCCCATATCAAACCGATGATAACCGGCTGGGACGAGGTAGAGGAGGCGGCCGGTCACGAGTGGGAAGAAAAAACTCCCGCCGCGTCATAACCGGATATTTCATGAAATATCCGGGTCTAACCTGGATATTTCATGAAATATCCGGGCTAAAGTTGTTACCAAGATATTGATAGACACCATTGTTCAAAATATATCGCGAGCGGCTGAGACCATAAACGTTTCCGGTGTGGCCGGTTCCGCTGATGCCTACCTGGCGGCTCAGACGGCCATCAAGTCCGGGCGACCGGTAGTTGTCCTGGCCGCCGACGACAAGGAAGCGGAGCGGCTTTGCCAGGATATTTCGTTTTTTCTGGGATCTGAACGCCCGGCCCCGTCCCTGTTTCCGACCTATACCATCATGCCGTTCCGGCCGGTGGCCTATCACAATAAAACGGCGGCGGCCCGTATCGAACTGCTTTTCCGTCTGACCGAAGCGGACGCTCCTTTGGTCATGGTGGTCACCATTCCAGGCCTCCTGCAGCGCCTTATCCCCAAAGAGGTGCTGCGTGATTACGCCGAAATAATCATGACCGGAGAATCCATCGAGGTGGAAGACCTGCGGCGGAAGCTTCTGGACGGCGGTTACACTTCCACCTCGATTGTGGAAGAGCCCGGTGATTTTTCCGTTCGCGGCGACATCCTGGACATCTTTTCCCCCCGCTATGAGAACCCGGTCAGAATTGAATTGTTCGGAGACCTGGTGGAGGCAATCCGTTTTTTTTCACCCGTCACCCAGCGCCGCCAGAATGACATCGAGGAGGCAGTAATCCTGCCGGCCCGGGAAGCTGTTTTTCAAGAGGACACCACCGGCCGCCTGATCGCGTCCATCAAAAAACAGGCCGCCCTGATGGATCTGCCGCTGTCCGAAACCAGGGAGGTCATTGAGCGCGTCAACAATCGCTCGGCCGCCGACGGCCTGGACAGCCTCATGCCCCTGTTTTACGATCACCTGTCCACCCTTTTTGACTACCTGCCGGGCCAGGCCTGTTTTGTCATGATTTCACCGGATCAACTGGAAGAAAAGGCCGCTGCCTGTCTCCAGCAACTGGTCGCGAACTATGAAGATACCCGGGAGGCGGGCCGGTTGAGTGTCGCTCCTGAAGAGATGCTGATGGACTGGTCCACGGCGCGGGAATCCATGCGAGGCTTTCCCTTGGTACAAGTCCGGCAATTACCTGTTTATGAAGATGATGCCGAAGACCACCCACTTTCATCTCATCATGTCCGGATGAATATCTCCACCCGGGAAGATATCAAGGCCGGCCTGGCTGGACAGGCTCACCGGGAACAACCCCTGGCTCCGCTGGCAAATTGGATCCAGGCCAATAAAGAAGAGCATATTACCTCGGTCATCGTCTGCGGCAGTACTTCCCAGGCTGAACGAATGATGGAACTGCTGCTCCCCTACCAGATCAAACCGGTCGTCGCCGAAACAATGTCCGCGGTCAGGCCGGGGACCGGGTCCGTTTATGTAGTTGACGGTCAGTTGTCAACGGGATTTGAGGATTCAGATCTGAGACTGTCCCTTTTGTCTGAAAATGATATTTTCAAAAAACAACCCCGCCGGAGAAAAAAGCGGTTAAAAGAAGTCCGGACCCGTTTTCTGGAACTGGAAGATCTTAAAACCGGTGATCTGGTGGTGCACGTTGATTACGGTATCGGACAATACCAGGGTATCGTCAATGTCAAGGTGGAAGGAATCAGCAACGATTTTGTCCTGATCAACTATAAAGACCAGGATCGGCTTTATCTCTCGGTTGATCGCCTGGATATGATTAAAAAGTACGTCGGCGTGGAGGGGGTTGAGCCGGTCCTGGACAAAATGGGCGGGGCTTCCTGGGAGAAGGCCAAGCAGAAAGCCAAAAAAGAAGTTGAGATGATCGCCAAGGACCTGCTCCAGCTATATGCCCGCCGCAAGGTCAGCCAGGGTTATTCTTTTAATCCCCCGGATGATTATTACCGGGATTTTGAGGCCGGCTTTCCTTATGATGAAACCGAAGACCAGTTGCGGGTGATCGAAGATGTTCTGTCCGACATGGCCTCGTCAACCCCCATGGATCGTCTTGTCTGCGGTGATGTCGGCTACGGCAAAACCGAGGTGGTCATGCGGGCGGCTTTTGTGGCGGTCTGTGAAGGTCGCCAGGTGGCGGTTCTGGTCCCGACGACTGTGCTGGCTGAACAGCATTTGGCCACTTTCACCCGGCGCTTCGCGGATTATCCCGTCAACATCGCCTGTTTGAACCGCTTCCGATCCCCGGCCGAACAGAAACGGATTGTCACTGACTTAAAAGCGGGCCGGGTGGACATTGTCATCGGCACTCATCGCCTTTTATCCGCTGATGTGGCCTTCAGCGATCTGGGGCTGGTAGTCCTGGATGAAGAGCAGCGTTTCGGTGTCAAGCATAAGGAGGCTTTAAAAAAACTTCGTCATACCGTGGATGTGCTGTCCCTGACCGCCACCCCCATTCCCCGAACCCTGCACATGTCGCTGATGGGGG
>JAWOCW010000006.1:0-12950 GCA_046483615.1 Desulfosudaceae bacterium | reverse complement strand
AAGGCCCTGGGCGACCGCGCCGCTTCTTTCCATGGCGGGTTTGTCGCACAGCAGGATTTTCTTGTCGCCGGCCCATTTTTTGACTTCAAAAGCCGTGCCGCAGGCGGCCATGCCGCCGCCGACAATGAGAATGTCCACTTCGCGCTCTTCAACTTCGGGATCTCTTACAGCTTTAAGCTCACCTTGCGGTTTATTTGGTAATGCCATACGTTATTCCTCCTAAAAATTATATAAAACTGTGGTTCGCGATTCAAATCAGCCTGCCTGAGTTATACCGTCGCCTGCGGAGTGGGCATGGTGTACCCATCAGCTTCTTCAGTAGAGAGCAACGGTGAATCCAGATCCTTGCCCTGCAGATCGGCGTAGGCATTGGCCGTGCCTTCATCGGTGGTCCGGATGGGGAACTTGAAACGTTTGACGTTACCGTTTCTGAACTTACAGGTCCACATGACATCCTCGGTTCCCAGCATGGGCATAATGCTGCTTCCCAGGGGCACAAAGTCGGCATAGCCGCGGACTTCAACGGCCTGGGTGGGGCAGATTTTCACGCAGGAAAAGCATTCCCAGCACTGGTCCGGTTCCTGGTTGTAGGCTTTCATAGCGGTTTCATCAAGGACCATCAGGTCATTGGGGCATATGTACATACATGCAGTAACATCCCCGCCTTTACAGCCATCACATTTTTCCGCAATTACAAAACTTGGCATCTAAATACCTCCTGAATTCAAAATTATAATGGTTTACTTAACATTATCCACTAACCTGTTTAACGTTCCTGCGGCACCTCCCTTTTAAAATTCACAATTATTTCCCTATGTTTTCCCTGTTTTTTCAAGGTGTTTCTCGTTACATTTGCCCTCGAATTTCCTTTGAATTTCCTTTGATCTCTTAATCAAAATATAATTATTTGAAATAAATCGTCAGTCTATGAACAAAAAAACGAAAAGTCAAGAATTTTACTAAAACAATTTTTCGTTTCTGCGCCCCTGCCAAGCCATCATTCTTTTATGAATAAAATCAATAAAATAAAAAGCAGGCCCGGTGGCGGGCACGACCTGCCATCCTGGTCGGCAGCAATCCGGTCCGGCTCAGGCATAGACCGGTACCCCGTGGCCGTGATGATCATCGGTGAATATTTCAAAGGCGGCCCGGGAGCCGGTCGTCAGTGAAATCCGCCGATCTTCTTTTTTGAGATGAAGCGTCAACCGGCAGGAAGCAATTTTGGTGTTCAGGCAATGTTTGATACCGCCGGGGGGATTATGATAGCGCAGCCCCACAAAAGCCGCTTTATCGGCGGCAATGGTGCCGTCAACCGCCACCTCCGAGTCTTCCGATCGGAATTTCCAGGTAAAAAACTCAAACCGCCCGTAAGCCCGCAGGCTGCGAATAATGGAATTCAGCCGATATTCCCGGCCTTCATGCCGCAGCACCAGCAGAGTCATCCGGGGGGTGTAAACCGGTCCGATTTTCACCTGGGCGGTGGCCAGCTCCAGAAAGGCATCCGGATTATCATCAAATCCGGCTACCTGGCCCCAGGCGTAGGAGTCGGTATGTTTAGAACCCCAGTTATGATTCTGGCTGCCGACCCAGTTGCCCACGTCATGGACCTCGCCATTAACGGTAATGGTCCCGGAAAAAACAGCCAAAGGCAGGCCGACCAGGGCCTTGGCCTTGGGAAACCCCGCTTCATAAAGCTTGGGCGGAAAAAGCAGCAGCGGCTCATTATCGCCGGAATAGGACAGATCCCATTGAATCCGGTCGTCACCGCCGGCCTGGCCCGAGGCCTGGCCATCATCCAGCACGGCCTGGCCGACGCTCACCCGGAAGCGGTCATTATCAAACCGGCAGTCATCCACAGAAAATTCATCCTTGACCGAAACATGCCGCCCGCTTTCCCCGTCAAACCAGGTAGCCCACAATTCGCCCATGGGACTCCGGGTCTGGTCGCCGGGTTCAAACACGGTATAACGGATCCAGAAAGCCAGCGCTTGCCGGGGATGATTGGCCCGGATAAAAAAACTCTCATAAAATCCGGTCCCCTGCCCCTGGTAACGGGAAAAATTGGCCTGCCGCGTCATTTTTTCGTGGTCAGTTTTCATAATGGCCTCGTAAAAGTCCCCCATCGGGACGGCAAAGTGAAAATTTCAAGATCCGCCGGCAAGCGGGTCTCAATACCGGTTGATATTTTCGGCAATATAATCGGCCGTCCGGCTGGCAAAAGCCATGATCGATTCCTGGGGATTGACTCCCAGGGAGGACGGAAAGATACTGCCGTCGGTAATGAACAGGCCTTTTATGTCATGCGTCTCCAGGTTTAAATCAACCACCGAGGAACGCGGATCATTGCCCATGCGGCAGGTTCCCAGGGGATGAAAGGACATGATCTCGAAATACCAGGGTTTGATGGACATGGTCTTGAACCGGTCCAGCTCGGCCTGATTTCTGATTTCCGGCATTTTGAAACAGCCGGTGAAGATTCGTTTGGCCCCGGCGGCGAAAAAAATGTCACCCAGGTAGCCGATCCCCTGGCGCAGCTTTTCAGCGTCGGACTGGCTCATGGAATACCAGGCCGTATAAGAGTATCCCGGTAACAAACCCCGAAAAACTCTGCCCCGGCTGGTATCGCTGACCATCACCCCGAAGGCGGCCAGTTTATTGTAATGCCTGGCCAGATACTTGTGATCCTGCCCCACTCCCGGCAGAGCCATGGCCATAATGCCCAGGGGCAGGAAAATTCCTTCCAGCATGATTCCTTCCGCAGCAAAGGCGTCAATCAGGCCGCCCTGGGAAACCCCGTGGTGCCCCTTGACCTCCTCCTCCATTTCAGCCACTACCCGGCCGCAGGGATGCACGGTCAGCCCCCGGCCAACCTGTCCGGAAGTGTTGGCCAGTCGCTGGCCGAGCAGAAAAGAAGGCGTGATCATGGTGCCCATGGCCAGACACACCAGACGGGCTTTTACTTCCATCTTATGCGCTTTGCGGCCGGTTTGAGGGTCGACAAAACGGCCCCTGACTCCGACTACCCGGCCGGCTTCGGTAATGATCCTGGTGGCCCGGCAGTTGGCGTAAATCCTGGCCCCGGCGGCCTCCGCCCGGGGAATATAGGCCACGTCCGCCGACTGCTTGGCGCCCTTGATGCAGCCCCACTGGCAGACCCCGGCGCCTTCACAGCCCCGGACATTATGTTTCAGGGGCTTTAAGGACAAGCCCATCTTTTCGGCCCCGCGTTTGACCACCTGGTAACCTTCGCCCAGGACGTCCTCGGTCAGCTCGACCACGTTGATGTCTTTTTCCACTTTTTCAAAATAAGCTACCAGTTCATCATAATCCAGGCCGGCGCAGCCATATTGTTCGACCCATTTGTCAACTATCCCGGGCGGGGTCCGGAAACAGGTGGCGGAATTGACGGTGGTGGTCCCGCCGACGCATTTTCCCAGCGTGATGGAAATGGGCGGCAGTCCCAGGGCGAAGGTGGTGCCGGTATCCCGGTACATCATGGCCATCATGTCGGCGGGATCCTGGTTGAAATTTCTGACGGTAAAATGGCTGCCCTCTTCCAGAGCTACCACGGACAGACCTTTTTCAGCCAATTTGGCGGCCATGACCGCGCCGCCCGCCCCGGTACCGAGGACACACACATCGACACTCTCAAAAACATCAGCGGTTATATCGGCAAACTCTTTAATCATGAAGTGTCCTTGAAGCCTCACCAGGAGCTTTAATGTTCTATCCGGCCGACCGGAACTGGTCTTTTTACGAGATCATTACGCTTTTGTACCGACGAATTCACTTGAAACAGGAAACTTGGACTGATAACCAATGGCCTCGCGGACTTCTTTGACGCCATAAAAAGCGGGGAATACCAGCACCTTGATAACAGCCATAAAAGCGGCCCCCGGAACGCCGGCGCCTTCCGCCTTTTCCAGCAGGAATTCCAGCTCTTGATCGTTCAAGTTCCTCACCGAGACCGCCCTTTTCATAAACAGCAGCGGCCAGCCATATTCCAACAGGTGCAGCATTAATTTCAAACCAAACCGGGTAAAAAAAGGCATTCGTGAAATGACGTAATCGACCCGCGGCAGCCATTTATCCCTGATATCCCGGGCTCCCAGGGCAAAATGGGGTCCGCCCGCGGGGATAAGACCGCTGCCCAGGGCGGCCACGATTCCGGCCTGTCGTTGTGATAAACTTTTAAATCCCATTAAAATTTTTTCCGCGGCTTACGTCCGTCGGGACAGTTATGATGACCTCTCCTGTCATGACCTGACCGGGTTAAACACCCGTCTCCATCTCAGCCGGAAAGACAGAAGAAAAGAAAGGGTTTCCCGAAAGGGGAAATAAACCACTGATTCCGAAATTGTCCGGCCCGAGGTGAGGTCGGTGACCTTGCCATAGCAGGTGACATGGGTTTTATGCAGATTCCAGGGCCACAGGTTGACCTTTTCGCCCAGGTAGCGATAGGGCCGGCCGTCATCCCCATTGAAAAACAACTCATAACGGATTTTGCGTTCCGTAAAATAAAGCAGGTGCAGCGTTCCCTGGCAGTCGGCCTTATGGGCCAGCCCGCCCACGGTAATAAAGCCCCGGGCCTCATTAAGCAGGAATTGCCGCGAGAAAGGATTTAAAAATTGGAATATATTCCGGTTGCCCCAGGTCAGATTAAACAGCAACGGCTGCTCCGAAGCCTCACCTTCCCGGCCGTCTGTAAAACGGTGGCTGCCCGTCATCAACTCTTCAAGCTTAAATCCAATCATGGTTACTCCGTCCTGTGTGGCCCCTGGCTCAGCCCGGTGTTCGGGTAGCATTTTATCTTTGATGTCCTTGATCTTGTATCAACATTCCCGGTCACGGTTCAAGTAAAAAATGGTCGGGGCCTTGATTGACATCTGATCCGGGCTAACATTTCTGGTTAAAAAGTGATACCCTGCCCCTTATGAAAAGGCTGTCAAAGGAACGGGTGGAGCTGCTGGCTCCGGCCGGTAATTACGAAAAGCTGGAAATCGCGATTCATTATGGCGCGGACGCCGTCTATCTCGGCGATCCCCGATTTTCACTGCGTCATTTTGCCGACAACTTCAACCCGGACCAGATGCGCCGGGCCGCCGCCCTGACCCGGGAAAAGGGCGTTAAGATGTACGTGGCCTGTAATATCTATCCCCGGAACCGGGAAGCGGCCGCCATCAAAGACTACTTCCGGGAACTGGCCGCGATTCAACCCGATGCCGTAATTATTGCCGACCCCGGCGTGTTTCTGACGGCCAGGCAGGTCATTCCCCACATACCGGTTCACCTCAGCACCCAGGCCAACACCACCAATCTCCAGGCCGTCAGGTTCTGGGAAGAGCTGGGCGTCCGGCGCGTTAACCTGGCCCGGGAGTTATCCCTGGATGAAATCCAAGAAATAACCGGACACTGCCGGCTTGAGGTTGAAGCCTTTGTTCATGGAGCCGTATGCATCTCCTATTCCGGCAGGTGCCTGCTGAGCAGCTTTCTGGCCAACCGCGACAGCAACCGCGGACAATGCAGTCACCCCTGCCGCTGGCAATATCATGTCATGGAAAATGAGCGACCCGGCCAGTACCTGCCCCTGGCGGAAGATGACCGCGGCACCTATATATTCAATGCCAGGGATCTGTGCATGATCGAACACCTGGACAAAATGATTGCGGCCGGCATTACCTCTCTTAAAATAGAGGGCCGCATGAAAAGTATCCACTATCTGGCCGCCACCGTCAAAACTTACCGCGAAGCCATTGACGCCTGTTACCGGGATCCGGAGGGCTACCGGCCCGCCCCCGAATGGCTCGAAACCTTGAACGCCGTCAACACCCGCGGTTACGGGACCAACTTTTACCTGGGCCGGCCCGGATCGGCCGACCTTAATTATGCTAACCGGAAGCCGGCTCGCGGGCGGACATTTATCGCCAAGGTTATCAGCCAGGACCGGCAGGGCGGCACCCTGGTCCAGGTCCGCAACAAACTGTTCCGTCATGAATCAGTCCGGATCATGAAGCCGGGTAGTCCGGACAGCCCGGACACCATTGCCGGGATTATCGACGAATCCGGCCAATCGGTCGACTACGCTCAGCCCAACAGCCTGGTGACTCTCCAGCTGAACGCCTCCTGCCGGACCAACGACCTGATTCAACGCCTTGAACCCACGGAGGCGACTTCTTAACCCGGCGCCGTCAGCTGCCAGATCCCGGGATCGCAGGTGTTAAATTCATGTCCCGGCCAAATTGTTTTTTGTTGTTTAAAAAATTAATCCTGGAGGAACTTTTCAGGGACCGGTCTGACAATTGGCTTTTCCCTGGCCTTTCATGATATGTCCAATATGTCCAATTAGTTTGTTGCATTTTTTTTGCAATTATATTAAAATTGTAAAATTCGCTCAGTATTTTTATATTAAACATGCTGAATGGTTTCCAACCAGACGGTTCGGAGGGAGTTCGGAGGAAGTTCTGAGGGAGTTGGAGGGACGTCATGATTATTGAAGATGAAGAAAGCTTGCGGATGTATGTTGATGAGTCTTTTGAGCATATGTCCAATATTGAAAGCAATCTCCTTGAAATTGAAAAAGCCGGAGACCAGGCGGATGAAGAACTTTTAAACGAAGTCTTCCGGGCGGCTCATTCCATCAAAGGAGGTGCCGGTTTGATGGGACTTAATAAAATCAAGGAATTGTCCCATAAGGTCGAGAACGTCCTGGGCATGGTCAGAGAAAAAGAGATATATCCCGACTCCACCATCATATCCATTGTCCTGGCAGCCTTTGACAAATTGCACCACATGATCAGCAACATCAAGGAAAGCGAAGATTTCGATATTTCCGAAGAAGTCGTTTCGCTGACCGGCCTGACCACGGCCTCCCTGCCGGCCGCCAAAAAACCCAGCGTCACCAATGAATTGGCCATTTTATCCCCGGCCGACAACTCGCCCCTGTTTATAACTACCCAGTTTGATCTGGAAAAGGCCCGTAAAGGAGGAAGGGTTTTATATATTATTGAACTGGATTTAATGGCTGATATTCATGACCAGGAAAAAGTGCTCATGGATATGATGAAATCGGTTTCCTCCAGCGGAGACGTTCTGGACAGTCGCATGGACATCGACAAGGTCGGCACCCTGGAGGAATCCCTGCCCTCCCGGCTTCCTTTTTTCATTCTTTTTTCCTCCCTGATCGGTGAAGATATTCTGCCGACATTGTTCGGTGTGAGCAAAAACCAGGTTTACCGAATAACAGATTCCCTGATTCAGCCTGTTGATGAATCCGACCTGTCGTCTTCCTCAATCCCGCGGGATGAGACCACCACGGCCAGTCGACCCGCGGTCGGACCGGACAGCCCCCCCCGGCAAGACGACAGCCCCGACACCTCCCTGGCCGCCACCCCGGCTGCCCGGCCGGACACCACCGGGGACTACTCCGGGGACTACTCCGGGGATACCACCGAAGACCCCGCCGAGACTGACGACCATATCTCTGATACCGCCAGGACATATGACCAGAACAAAGACCTGGACGTTGAATCCGCCGGTGCGAAGGCGCCTTCCAACGAGGAGCCCCCGGAAACGGCTCCGCCCGGCTCACCCAATACCCTGGCCGAAACCCTGAAGGACGCTTCCCTTAAATCAGCCATGAAGCAGACCTCTTTGCGGGTTGATGTCAAATTACTGGACAGCCTCATGACCCTGGCCGGGGAAATGGTCCTCAGTCGCAACCAACTGCTGCAAAGCATTGCCGCCGATGACATCAAAACGATAGGTTTTGCCGGCCAGCGAATCAATATGGTCACTTCCGAGCTCCAGGATGTCATCATGCGGACCAGGATGCAGTCCATCGGAAATATCTTCAATAAGTTCCCCCGGCTGGTGCGGGATATGTCCCAGAACCTGGGGAAAAAAGTTGAGCTCACCCTGGAAGGAACCGACGTTGAACTCGACAAGACCATCATTGAGGCTATCAGTGATCCCCTGACCCACCTGGTTCGGAATTCGGTTGATCATGGCATTGAGCCGCCGGGCAAAAGAAAAAACAGCGACAAAAGCCCCATTGGTAAAATCCGCCTGTCTGCTTTCCACGAAGCCGGCCAGGTCTCCATCGAGATTAACGATGACGGCCGGGGCATTGACGGAGAAGCTATCGCCGCGGCAGCAGTGCAAAAAGGGCTCATATCAGAACACCAGGCCGGGACGATGACCAAAAAGGAGAAGATTGAGCTGATCCTGTTGCCCGGCTTTTCAACCTCGGAACAGGTGACCGATCTTTCCGGCCGGGGCGTCGGCATGGACGTGGTCAAGACCAACCTGGAAAAACTCGGCGGGACCATGGACATTGACTCTGAACCGGGCCGATATACCTCCATCAACATCAAGCTGCCTCTGACCCTGGCCATCATTCCCAGCCAGATCGTGCTGGTCGGTGATGAAACTTTCGCCATTCCCCAGGTCAACCTTGATGAACTGTTGCGAATTCCGGCCGAGCAGGTCAAACACCGCATAGAAAAAGTCGGGGACGCGGAGGTGGTTCGACTGCGCGGCAAACTGCTGCCCCTGGTGGACCTGGCAGAAGTGCTTAATATCGAAAAGCAATATCTTCATCCCCGGGATGGTCAGAAATACCAGGAACGCCGACAGAGCGTCGCCGACAGGCGCTCCCGGAAGCTGGACCTTCCCAGCGAGGGGTCCGGCGGAACTGAGTCCGCCGGCAAACAATCCGATAAGACCGATACCGGCACCTCTCCGGAAAATATCCCGACGGACCTTCCCGCGCGCCGGTCGTCTGACGACCGGCGTTTTCATGCCACCAGCGCCATCAATATCGCGGTCGTTTTCATGGGCGATATAAAATATGGCTTGATCGTGGACCGGCTGCTGGATTCCGAGGAAATTGTCGTCAAGCCCCTGGGGCAGCACCTCAAGGCTTGCCAGGAATTTTCCGGCGCCACTATCATGGGTGACGGCAAGGTCGCCCTGATTCTGGACGTGGCCGGCGTGGCCAACGCGGCCCGACTGAGCATCATGGAAATTTCGCGCAAAGAAAAAGCGGAAAAAGACATTCGCGAGGCAGCCACCACCAAGACCAGCCAGGAAGCCACCTCACTGCTGCTGTTCAGCAATACCGACAAGGAGCAGTTCGCGGTTTCATTAAGCCTGGTGGAAAGGATTGAAAGCGTCAGGAAATCCACCATTGAGCATGTCGGCGGCAAAAAGATAATGCAGTACCGCGGTGGAGCCCTGCCGCTTTTCTCGCTGGATAACGTGGCCAACGTGCTGCCGCTTCCTGATGCCGAGGAACTGGAAGTCATTGTGTTTACCATCGGCGGGAAAGAAATCGGCCTGATGGTCATTCCCCCGGTAGACGCCGTGGAAGTACCCATCAACATCGACTCCAAGGCTTTAAAACAGCCCGGCATCATGGGTTCGGCCATTATCAACCAGCAGACCACTCTCATTCTTGACATTTTTGAGGCGGTCCAGACACTGTATCCCCAATGGATGGGAGATTTGACCCAGAGGCAGATCAAGAACGGTGTCTCCGGGACACTTTTATTTGCCGAAGATTCCGACTTTTTCCGCCGCCAGGTCAAAGGTTTTCTGGAAGACGGCGGCTTTAACATAATCGAGGCCAAGGACGGTCAGGAAGCCTGGGATATTCTGCAAAAACAGTCCGGTGAGATTGATTTGATTATCACCGATATTGAGATGCCCAAGATGAACGGGTTTGAGTTGACCGAGAAGATCCGGAACGATGAACGGTATAATCATTACAATGTTATCGCTTTGACCTCCCTGGCCGGGGAGGAGGATGTCGTTAAAGGCAAGCAGGCCGGCATTAATGATTACCAGATCAAAATGGACCGGGAAAAATTGCTGGACAGCGTCAAGCGTCATCTTAAAAAGTAATGAAGCCCGCAATTCCTGAAAAAAATGATAATATTTTGAAGGAAAGCACTGAATGCAGCAGTCAAACGAAGCGGTCAGCCGCCAGACCAAAACTGAACTGGTAACCTTTTATATCGGGAACGCCCTGTGCGGTATCAACATTACCGATATTCAGGAAATCAACAAGCAGACCAGCAATCTGACCCTGGTTCCCAAGTCACCCGCCTACGTGATGGGCGTCTTGAACCTGCGGGGGATGATTGTCACCATTATCGACCTGGGCACCAAGCTGGGTTTCCCGGCCTTGAAGCTGGAGAAAAGCAGCCGTAATATCATTGTTCATTTCGAAGATGAGCTGGTCGGCATCCTGGTGGACCGCGTCAGTGAAGTCTTGTCCGCGGATTCTACAGAAATTGAACCTGCTCCGGCCAACCTGGGCGGCTTGCAGGGAAAATATTTTCGCGGAGTACTTAAAACAGATGACTATCTCATCGGCATTCTTGATATTCACAAAACCCTGGCGGACGCGTAATTATCTTCCAAAACGCTTCCAGGCCGCATTTGCCATATAAAAAATGAACGATACTGATAAATTAAAAGTCCTGGTCGTAGACGACACCATTCTTTACCGAAAAATCATCAGTGAGGTGTTGTCCTCTTTCCCCGGCGTGGAGATTGCAGGTACCGCCAGTAACGGCAAGACCGCCATCGCCCGTATTGCCTCCCTCAAACCGGACCTGATAACCCTGGATGTCGATATGCCCAGCATGGACGGCATCGAAGTGCTGGTTGAGATCAATCGATTGAAGTACGACGTGGGCGTTATCATGCTCAGCTCCCTGACGAATGAAGGCAGTGAGCTGACCGTCAAGGCCCTGGAGCTGGGGGCGTTTGATTTCATTCCCAAACCGGAGCTGGAATCCATTGAGGCCGGCAAACAGTATATTAAAGACCATCTGGCGCCGATGTTGCGTTCTTTTGGAGACCGCCGGACCATTAAAAAAATTCTGTCCGGTCAGTCAACTTATCGTCGGCCGCCGCAAACGACCCCGATCATCGAGGAAAAACCCCGCCGGGATCGGGAAGCGGCCGGCGCGAAGCCGCCTTCTTACCCCGCCCCTGCCGCGACCGGTCAACCATGGCAGGGTCCGTCCAAAGTGGTGGCCATCGGAATATCCACCGGCGGTCCCAAAGCCCTGGCCAGGATAATCCCTTTGCTTCCTCCGGACATCAAGGTTCCCATCCTGATTGTCCAGCACATGCCCGCCCTGTTTACCAAATCTCTGGCCAAAAGTCTTAACACCAAATCGACCATCCGGGTGGTTGAAGCCGAAGACGAAGAGTTACTGTTGCCGGGCACCGTCTACCTCGCTCCCGGCGGCAAGCAGATGAAAATCTCCCCGGGCCCCGACCAAAGAAAAATAATTAATATTACCGATGACCCTCCGGAAAACAGCTGTAAACCTTCGGTGGATTATCTCTTTCGATCCGTGGCCGAAAATTTTGGTCGCAAAATTACCGGGGTCATCATGACCGGCATGGGCTCGGACGGCTATCTCGGCATAAGAGCCATGAGATCCGCCGGAGCTCTGATCATCGCCCAGGACGAGGCGACCTGCACCGTCTTCGGCATGCCCAAAAAACCAATTGAATCCGGTTTGGTGGACGTGATCGCCCCGCTTGATGATATTGTCGCCGAAATTGTCAATTCCGTGAAGATGTCCGGATAATGTCAGCCCATGCCAAAAATATCTTCCCTTGAGTTCACCGTTCTCTCAAAATATCTCTTTGATATTTCTGGTATCGCGTTGAGTCCTGGCAAGGAATACCTGCTGGAACACCGCTTGGCCCCGCTGTTGACAGAATATCAATGCGTTTCCTTCAGTGAACTTTATTACAAGGCCAAACGGGATAGTGCCATTGAAGAAAAAATCATTGACGCCCTGACCACCAATGAAACCTATTTTTTCCGTGATGTTCTGCCGTTTGAACTGTTGCAGCATAAAATCATTCCTGACCTGGTAGACAAACGGACCAGGGGAAACCCCTCCCTGGAAAAAATACCCATCCGGATCTGGTCGGCGGGATGTTCCACCGGCCAGGAGGTATACAGCATTGCCTTTGTCTTGAAGAATCTGGGCGTCACCCCCGAAAACTACCACCTCTTTCTGGTGGGCACTGATATTTCCAACGCCGCCATATCCAAGGCCAGCTACGGCCGTTATACCAATTTTGAAGTAACCCGCGGGCTCATGCCGGATCAGGTGTCCCGATATTTTACCAGAATAAACGAGAACGCCTGGCAGGTCGCCGATGAGTACCGCTGGATGGTCACCTTCAAAACCCAGAATTTATTCAAACCGTTTGAAAGACAAAGCCGGTTTGATATTATTTTCTGCCGCAATGTCGGCATTTATTTTTCCAGCTCGGACCGGCGGCGACTACACGAACGATTGCTGAACGCCCTCGCCCCGGACGGTTATCTGATCCTGGGTTCCACGGAATCCATCGCCAATGATACTGACCTGTTTACCCCCA
This sequence comes from Desulfosudaceae bacterium, assembly GCA_046483615.1. Lineage (GTDB taxonomy): Bacteria > Desulfobacterota > Desulfobacteria > Desulfobacterales > Desulfosudaceae > CAYTQK01. The sequence goes on along the minus strand of JAWOCW010000006.1, from coordinate 530 downwards.
GAAAATATCTGCGCACCACCTTTTACCAGCCCAAACTGCCGCATGGCTGATTGAATGTCCCATGACATTTTGCTGCCAGCCGGTTATCGGCTCCTTCAACCGGCCCGATCCCCTTTGTAAAAATTTTGTAAAGGCTTAATTTCCCGGCGTTTTCTCTTGATTCACGCTCCTGAAAGGCTTATTTTATAATTAAGAGAAGGAAGGAGGGGCAATCTGCCCCATCATTCGGACATAGCCACCATCAAAGGAGTCTGACATGGGCCGATTAAACAACATTCTGCTGGTATATCCGGAAATCCCCAATAACACCTATTGGAGCTTTCAGTACTCCCTGAAATTCATCAACAAGAAAAGCAGTCTGCCGCCGCTGGGGCTGATCACCATGGCGGCCCTGCTGCCGGAGAAATACAACCTGAAGCTGGTGGACTTGAATATTGAGTCTCTTGACGAAAGAGACATCGACTGGGCGGACGCGGTCTTTATCTCCGCCATGATTATTCAGCAGAACTCCATGAATGATATCATTAAAG
>JAWOCW010000297.1:0-6754 GCA_046483615.1 Desulfosudaceae bacterium | reverse complement strand
GGCAGGAATCAGGGTTCGACTCAAAATCCAACCATCTGGATAATATCTGGAGAAGAGATAAGCTAACGCTTGATGGCCGGCCCGGCCCGGAGCGGGCCTGGTGACAAAACGAAGTACCCGTAAAAAGCAAGTTCATCCCCAGGGAAGGACATTTCCGATGGCGAAAACAGACAAAAAAAAGCCGGCCCAGCCGGCTGATAAACGAAAAAAATCCGCCCAGGCGGGTGATGAGGGCAAAAAATACCTGCCCGTGGCCGCCAGCCAGCAACGGGGATTGGTCAAGCATGACCCCCTGCAACGCTATTTAAAAGAGGTCTCCCGCTACAGCCTGCTGACCCGGGAGCAGGAGATAGAGCTGGGCCGCCGCATCCAGGAAGCAGGTGACGAGGATGCCATTTATACCATGGTTACCTCCAATTTAAGGTTGGTGGTAAAGATTGCCCTTGAATTTCAACGGGTATGGATGCAGAACCTGCTGGACCTGATCCAGGAAGGCAATATCGGTTTGATGCACGCCGTCCAGAAATTCGACCCTTTGAAAAACGTCCGCTTTTCATATTACGCCTCCTTCTGGATCAAGGCTTATATCCTGAAGTTTATCATGGATAACTGGCGCCTGGTCAAGGTGGGCACCACCCAGAACCAGCGCAAACTGTTTTTCAAACTTAAAAAGGAAAAACAGCGCCTGATTGACCAGGGTTTTGAACCCCGGCCCAAGTTGCTGGCGGAACGCCTGGGCGTGCCGCAGAAGGACGTCATCAACATGGAACAGCGGCTCAGTTCCTGGGACGTTTCCATGGATGAGCCCGTCAATGATGATTCGGCAACTTCAAAAGGCGATCTGATGGACCTGGATGAGACCCAGCCGGTGGAAGACCTCATCGGCGACAAGCAGCTCAACAGCCTGGTTCATGACCACCTGGAGGAGTTTAAAAAGACTCTTAATGAGCGTGAAATAGAAATTCTGGAAGAACGCATTTTTACGGATGAACCGGTCACCCTGCAGGACATCGGCGAGCGCTACCAGATTTCAAGGGAACGGGTTCGGCAGCTGGAAACCAATATTATCAAAAAGATGAAGACTTATTTTCAAAAAGAGTTGTCCGATTTTGATCAATACCTCAACGTCTAAAAAAGCAGAAAATAAATCCATGACCAAATTTTCAAAAGCACTCCTTTTGCTGGTGATGTCCCTTTTTGTCGGGGGTGGGTGCGCCTCTCTGCCCGACCTGACCGGTCCCGCTGATACCGGAACAACCGGTTCCGAACAGAAAGCCGCTGCCGAGCCGCTCCCGGACGGCAATCATTATTACAAATTCATCCTGGCCCAGCTTGAAAGACGGCAGGGCAACCTGGAGGAAGCCATCACCCTCCTCAAACAGGCCATTGCCGACCAGCCGGATGATATTTTCCTGGAAAAAGAATTGCTGTATCTTTACCTGCAGCAGGATAAGGCCGACCAGGCCTTGAGCCTGGTGGACAAAATCCTGTCGCGTGATCCGGAGCAGGTGGAGGTACTCATCGCGGCCGCCGGCATCAAGCAGCAGACCGGTCATTTAGATGAGGCGGCCGGGCTGCTGGAAAAGGTGCTTGAGCTGGATCCGGACCAGGACAAAATATATATTCTCCTGGGAGAATTATACTTGCAGCAGAATAAACCGGAGCGGGCCGCCGCGACCTACCGGAAAATGACCCGCCAATTTCCCGAGACCTGGGACGGCTATTTTCTACTGGGCAAGGTATATCAGGAACAGAACCGGTTCGAGCAGGCGGAAGAAAATTTTAAAAAAAGCCTGGGCCTGGAGCCGGGCCTGCTAAGCCCCCGTTACGCCCTGATCGAGCTGTATGAGGAATACGCGGACGGCGCCACCGCCGTCAAGGTCAAACCGGGGGACACCCTCTATTCCCTGTGCCGGGAATTTTACGGCTCCTGTAACAATGATATAATCCAGGCCATTGACGCCGCCAACCCCACCATCAAGGACATCAACCGGATCAGCACCGGTCAGGAACTGCTCTTACCACATTCGCACAAGGATCCCGGCAGAGACTACGACCAGGCCATTATTGAACTGTATCAATCCATCCTGGCTGATTATCCCGATGAACATCGGGCCAGCCTGGAGCTGGCCATATACTACCATAGAACCGATCAGCCGGGAAAAGCGGCCTTGCTGCTGGCCGCCCTGGGTGAAAAAAGCCGGGATGACTCCCGGATTGTCCGGTACATAAACCAGATATACCTGCGGCCCCAGAAACTTGACCAGGCCCGCCTGATCATCGACGGCATGCGCCGCGGCGCCCCGGAATCCTCGGCCCTGCACTATCTCAGCGGCATGCTCTTTGACCTGAAGGACGAAAAAGAACAGGCCCTGGAGCAATTCAACCAGGTGGCGAATGATTCTGATTTCTACCGGCACGCCCTGTTGCAGGCGGCCCTTCTGCATGAAGACCTGGATCAGCCGGAAAAAGCGGCCGAGCTGTTTGAAGAGCTGCTGGAAAATGATCCGGATAACGCCGGCCTTTATCTTTACGCCGGTGCCTTTTACGAGCGCCGGGAAGAAATTGACCGGGCCATTGAATTGTATCAGCGGGGGCTGGAACTTGATGCCTCAAACCCTGATTTGCATTTTCGCCTGGGCGTCGCTTATGATCAGACCGAGGAGTCCAAGGATAAAGTCATCCATCACATGAAAAAATCACTGGAAATCGAACCGGATGACCCCAATGCCTTGAATTACCTGGGATATACCTACGCGGAAATGGGGACTAACCTGGATGAAGCCCTGGATCTGATCAAAAAAGCGCTGCGGCTGGATCCGGACAACGGCTATATTACGGACAGCCTGGGCTGGGTTTATTTTCAAAAAGGCGAACTTGACAAGGCCGTCCAGTATCTTGAAAAAGCTGTCCGCCTGGCTCCGGAGGACCCCATCCTGCTGGAACATCTCGGGGACGCTTATGCCGAACAGGACGAGCTGGCCAAAGCCCTGGAGCTTTACCGCCGCAGCCTGAACCACCTTGAAAACGGCGATGATCCGGATGAAATTCAGAAGAAAATTGACGACCTGACCAAAGCTATCGAATCATTATGACAAAGCGACTATTCCCGGTTATCCTGCTGCTGGGGGCGCTGCTGCTGAACGGTTGCGCCCTGTTCCCCGCCGGACGACCTCCCCTGCCGGAGGAGGACCGGATCAGCCAGCCAGCCCGGTTGGCCCTGGAAGAGTTAGACCGCCGAAACGCCGCCCTGTCCTCTTTCAAGGGATTGGGTAAAATCAGCCTGAAAAAAGAAGGGCGGCAGATGCAGGCGCGTCTGGCCCTGATGGCAGTGCTGCCCGACAAAATCAGGTTTGAAGTTCTCAGCCCGTCCGGACAACCCTTTCTGTCTTTATCCACCGACGGCAGCGACTTCTATCTGCGGCAGCACGGCGACAAAGGAAGATTCATAAAAAGATCGGCCCGGCGTCTTACCCTGGAAAAATTTCTCCACGTCCCGGTAACGGCCGAGGACATTATCCAGCTTCTGGCCGGTCGCGTTCCCTTGATTGACTATGACACGGCCGTGCTGACGGCCGATTCGGACCAGGTCAACCGGCTGACCGTAAAGGACTGGTCCCAGGACCGGCGGGAGGTTATTTACCTGGATCCGGTAACCGGGCGGCCCTTACGGCTGGAATTTTTTGACGGTAATGACAAGCAACCGGTTTACTCGTTTGCGCCCCTCGGTGAAAAAGACATCGCTGGCTATGACATTCCGGAAAAAATTCTGCTGTCCGGTGCCGACGGCCTGGCAGTCACCATCACCCTTGATCGTTACTGGGCCGACATCACGGTGACCCCGGATAAATTCGTCTTGACCGACCCGCGCGAATAATCCGCGGCCGCAACCGGGAACCATCCCGACTTAAAGAAAGACTGCCGCCCATGCCCGCTTTCCCCGGTAAAAAAGTCATCGCCCTGGAAAAACGGCTCCACCAGTGCCGCAATGTCATTACCCTGGGAGTCCGCCCCAACTTTTCCGATTATCCGGCCGAAACCGCGGATCTCATCCGTCAGGCATCCAAGATATATTACCCGTCCCTGTTTTACGCCGATATTTTTAACGCCGTCGGCAAGGACATTTTTCCCAGTTATCATAACTACAAGTCGGTCCAGGACAAGATCAAGCAGACCGCTCTGCTGCAAATCACGGAATCGCCTCACCCCCGGACCAAAACCTATTACGGCCGGCGCCGGGCCGATAAAATTTTAAAGGATTTCACCTTCCCTTTTATCGCCAAGATCCCCCGGGGATCGGCCCTGGGGCGAGGTGTTTTTCTGATTCAAAACGAGGCTGACCTGGCCAGTTACACGGCCATGGTCTATCCGGCCTATATCCAGGAATACCTGGCCACCGACCGCAGCATCCGGGTAGTGATCATTGGCGAACGGGCCGCGCACGCTTACTGGCGAAAGGCGCCCGGCGGAGATTTCAGAAGCAACCTGGCCGTCGGAGCCACCATCCTCCCTGATCCCGTGCCGGAAAAGGCCATTGAGATAGCCCTGACCGCGGCCCGACGCTGCGGCTGGAATGATGTCGGACTGGATATTATAGAACACCAACAAAAATTTTATATTCTCGAGGCCAACATGAAATACGGCCGGGAGGGTTTTGCCCGGGCCGGGCTCAACTACTACTCCCTGATGGAAGAAATGATCGACAAGGGTGAAATCTGACCTGGATCCTGATGCTTGTTCGCGGTCGCGGCCTGCCGGATCAATATCCCGAGGCCTGCTTCAGCCCGGCCAGGGCTTCTTTGAAACGTGAGCGGCCGTCTTCATGACGGCCCGGCAGGGAAGCCGCCAGTTGTTCCAGAAAGCGATCGCGGGAAATTTCTTTTGCTCCGAACCTCATCAAATGAGCGGTGGACACCTGGCAGTCCACCAGGGCAAACCCGCACCGCTCCAGCCGGGTAACCAGGTGGACAAAAGCCGCCTTGGAAGCGTTGCTGCTGATTGTAAACATGGACTCCCCGAAAAAACAACGGCCCATGGCCAGGCCGTAAAGACCACCCACCAGTTCTCCGTCCTGCCAGGCCTCCACCGAGTGAGCCCAGCCCTGATGATGCAGCCGGCGGTAAGCCCTTTGCATACCAGACGTAATCCAGGTGCCGGGATCACCCCGGCGGGTAACGTCGGCACAGCACCTGATAACCGCTTCAAAGGCCCGGTTGATGGTTATCTCAAAAATCCCCTGGCGGATCACCCGGCGCAGCCGTCGGCTGACTTCCAGCTCCCCGGGATACAAAACCAGGCGGGGATCAGGCGACCACCACAAAATCGGATCTCCTTCTGAAAACCAGGGAAAAATACCGGCGGAGTAAGCCCGCAACAGTCTTTCCGGACGCAAATCCCCGCCCACGGCCAGCAGGCCGTCTGGTTCAGCCAGGCGGGGGGAAGGAAAATCCGTGGCGGCCGCGTCCAGCAAAAAAATCGTCATTGCCCAACCCCTGCCAGGCTTCGTAAGAAAATCCCCTTCAGGCTATATCCGGAATTTCCTGACGCCGCCGGGCTGGCTGCTTTCCCCGGGAGGATAATCCCCGCCGAGGAGCGGAAGGGAATCCGTCCTGAACCGGATATTTTACCGGGAGCGGGCATCTTTCTTATTGATCGTAGGAAAAAACGAGCCCGTCCTCACCGACATCGACCAGAACCCGGCCACCCTTTTCCAGCCGGCCAAAGAGAATCTCATCGGACAGGACATCCTCTATCTCTTTTTGAATGAGGCGTTCCAGCGGCCGGGCCCCGTAAACCGGGTCATAACCCTTTTCAGCCAGCCAGCTCCGGGCAGCCGGGGTAAGGGAAAGAAAGATTTTTCGCGGCGTCAGCTGCTCATCCAGGGCCCGTATGAACTTGTCCACCACTTGTTCCATGACGGCGGTAGAAAGGGAGTTAAAGGTAACAATGCCGTTCAGGCGGTTCCGGAATTCCGGGGTAAAGAATTTTTCCACGGCCTTGTTCCCCTTGCTGCCCCGGTTGGCGCTTTCAGCGCCGAATCCAATGGGCTGGCTGCTGATTTCCCGGGACCCCACGTTGGAAGTCATGATAACAATAACATTTCTGAAATCGGCCTCCTTACCGTTATTATCCGTCAGGGTGGCGTGATCCATAATCTGTAACAGAATATTATAAACATCAATATGAGCTTTTTCAATTTCATCCAGCAGCAGCACGCTGTAAGGATTCTTTCTGATCTTGTCCGTCAGCATACCGGCCTGCTCGAATCCGACATAACCCGGCGGGGCCCCGATCAGGCGGGCCACGGCGTGCTTTTCCATGTATTCGCTCATGTCAAAACGGATAAAGCTGATTCCCAGGGTGGCGGCAATCTGCCGGGCGATTTCGGTCTTGCCCACGCCGGTGGGACCGGTAAACAGAAATGATCCGATGGGTTTGTCCGGCTTGGCCAGACCGGCCCGGCTGCGCTTAATGGAACCGGCCAGAAAGCGGATGGCCTCGTCCTGGCCGAAAACTACTTCCCGCAGGCTCTTTTCCAGAACAGCCAGCTTCTCCTTGTCATTTTTAGTAACCCGCTGGGCCGGTATCTTAGCCATGGCCGCCACGATTTTCTCGATGTCGGCGGGATTGATCCGTTTGCGATTGGACCCGCCGGCCAGCCGAATGGCGGCGCCGCTTTCATCAATAACGTCAATGGCCTTGTCCGGCAGGAAGCGATCGTTCAAATAGCGCGAGGATAATTCCACGGCGCTTT
>JAWOCW010000253.1:0-4138 GCA_046483615.1 Desulfosudaceae bacterium | reverse complement strand
CTCCCTGATCTTGTCTCCTACCTCCGTGATTTCATCGGCACTGTCAAGCCGTTCCAGAGTCAGGTAAAGCCTGTTTTTTTCTTTATCAATCTTCACTTCATGCATGATATTTTTCCCTCTGATGCTATAAATTGATGATATAAACTTTGGGACAAGGCCATCTCAAAGCTTACTGCCACGGCCATCATCAGATCGTCAGTCTCTGAGGCACCGCAGCCTGGCCAGATCTTCAGCGTAACCATAGAGGTGAAGTCCCTTGCTTTCCACAATCATTTCACCATCGGCCACACCGATTTCTCCAGCCATATATTCCTTTAAATTCTGGATACCGGCCAGATTGGCAGGCATTCCCCCCCACAAATCCCAGGAACGGAAATAGACGAAAAAAATAAGTTTGTTGTCCTGAATACGAGTATCTATGGATCGCAAGCAAGGCGGATCCACCAGGACCAGATCAGAAGGATCAGCAACCTGGAGTACCATCTGATTGTTACGGGCTCCGTAATCCTTATAGGTAGCGATAATCCATTCGATCTGATTGAGATACAGCCGGCCGTCCTCCTCAAAAACGATTTTACCGTCCGGTTCCCGGACATCAACAATATCTGTTTCTCCGGCCTTCCACCAGTCCAGCCTGGAGCCGGTAATCGGCGCCCGGGTCAACCTTTCTCCATAGGTATATGATTCACCTGTTTCACGACGCGAGGTCATCAAATATTCGATATAGGCCCGGTCATATCCATCTCCCCCGTAAACATAGGCTTCTTCCACCGGGTTAGGGATGCCGCAGGAAGGCGGTATGTCCGGCAGCAGGGGCTGGGCCCCGGGATGACTGACGTAGCCGATGAAATAATCATACTCCAGCCTGGTCTGACCGGCAAAAGAACCCCGGTCTATGGTAAACCGCCCCCCGTGATCCAGAATATCATAGACCGCCTGAAACCATAAATCCGGCAAATCTCTGGCCTCAACCTTGTGAATGTGCATGCCGCCTCCCGCAGTAAATATTGAAGTATCATTTTCAGACGGCCTCGTAAAAAGTCAACCGGGATCGACCTTGACTGACAAAGATGCCGTTCTGATAATGAATGACCGGACTGAATCAAAAAATTTTATACCGTAAACACTGTTTACAGTCAAGACAGATTCTTTTAAACCAGGCTGAAAAAACCCTGAAAAAACCCTGACCCGGCTGGCCCGAATATTTCGTGAAATATCCGGGCTGAAAAAAAGTTGACTCAAAATTAAAAAAAGGACATGAAATATTTTGATAATTATTGATTTGATAGTATAATACATTCGGATATGCTGATAGTGACTTTTAAAACCCGTCAAAAATCAATCTGGATATTTTATGAAAACTGATAAAGATAACCAGCAGGCTGAAATCGCTACTTCTTCCTTGCGAATCGGGGACTGCCTGATCAAAGAAGGCTTTGTGACGGAAGCGGAGGTCGTTAAAGCCTTGGAGATTCAGCACAAGGAAGAAAAACAACTGAAATTCTCCAAAGAGTGCGTTATTCCTGATCTGTCCAGCCTGTCCCGCAAAGACCTCCGGATGCTTCTGCAGCAGCCCCCGCTGGACACCAACCTCGGCCTTATTTGCCTGCAGAAAGGCCTGCTGGATAAAACCACTCTCTATGATGTGCTGAAAAACAAAAAAGACGGGTTAATGCTGGGAGAAGCGCTTATCAAGGAAGGTTACCTGACGGCGGGCAACCTGGAAGATATCCTCTTGGAGCACCTCGGCCTGGAAAAATTCTGTGAGATGGCCGAAAAAGTCAGGCTGCTAACCCCGGACGAAGTCAGAAAAGCCCGTTTTACCAAAAAATCCCCCACCACCCTGGGACAGATTCTGTGCGATATGGGCGTCATCAATCCGGTTGACCTGGATTATGTTCTGAAAAAGTACAGCAAACAGATCAAGTTCGGGGAGATACTCATCAAGGAAGGCATTATTGACCAGTTGAAGCTGATGAGCGCCCTTCAGGACCAGTTTCACAAAGAAGAACCCCTGGGTAAAATCCTGCTGGACAAAAACCTGATCACCATGGAGCAGCTCTACCAGGCCTTGTCCGTCCAGCACAATATCCCTTTTCAAAAAATCAACCAGTTAAACCTGGAGGATTCCGAGCGTCAGGCGCTGACCAATATCGTCAGTCGCAAGTATGCCCATAAAAACATGGTCCTGCCGATTTCCCTGCAAGGCAACCAGATCACGGTGGCGGTTTTCAATCCCGAACACCTGGCCGCAGCCAATGACATCAAAAATGTTTATTCTTACCTGACCGTCTCGCCGGTTTTCATTACCCAGGATAATTTTCTGCGCCTTTTTGAAGAGATATACCAGTCCGGCATGGATGATAATCTCAACATGAGAAGCGATAAAGACCATACCCCCATCAGCATCAACGCTCTGGATATTAATTTAAGCAGCAGTGATGAGATAGAAACAAAAGAAAAAGCTGATTATTACGGAGTAGCCACCCTGGAGGGGCAGGAACTGGTAAATTACATCATTAAATACGGCATTGCCAACGGCGCCAGCGATATCCACGTGGAGCAGGACCGCAAACACCCCAAGGTTCGTTACCGCATCGACGGGATTCTGCACACCCTGCAGATGAAATGGCTGGATCAAAAAATGGCCGAGCTGGTCAACGCCGTTATTTCCAGGATAAAGGTCATATCGGGCCTTGATATCGCCGAAAGGCGACTGCCCCAGGACGGCGTCTTCCGGGTCAACTATTTTGACCCCAGGAAAAAAGAACAGGTTGACCTGGACTTCCGGGTTGCCACCTGTCCGGGCATTGTCGGTGAGAATGTCACCATCCGTATCCTCGATCCGCGCAAGGCCAAGGTGGAAATAAACAAACTCGGCCATTCCCCCATAGTTGTTAACCCCTTCAAGGAGTTTCTCAAAAGCGCCGCCGGCATGATCCTGGTCTCCGGCCCCACCGGCAGCGGCAAAACATCCACGCTTTACAGCGCCCTGCAGTACATTTATGCCCCCACCATCAAGATCATCACGGCCGAAGACCCCATTGAATACAGTTTCCCGGGCATCATGCAGACCCAGGTCAACACCAAGATAAACCTTACTTTCGCCCGTTTGCTGCGCTCCTTTCTGCGGCTCGATCCGGATGCCATCCTGGTTGGAGAAATCCGGGATCAGGAAACGGCCCGGATAAGCTTTGACGCCGCCCAGACCGGCCATCTGATGTTGAGCACCGTTCACACCAATGATTCCGTCAGCGCCATTACCAGGCTGGTTGACCTCGGCATTGACTATAACCAGATCGCTTCCAGCCTGATGTGCGTCCTGGCTCAACGCCTGCTGCGAAGAAACTGCCCCGCCTGCACGGTACCCTATACCCCCACGGAAGAAGAATGGAGTCCGCTTTTTAAAAACGCGCCTCCTGATGATATTCATTTTTTTCACGGCGAGGGCTGCCCGCAGTGCGGCTACACCGGCTATCAGGGCAGAACCCTTATTTCGGAACTCTTTGTCATTACCCCGGCCATCGCCAGGGCCCTGAACCGGGAAACCTCTATTCGGGAAATAAAAAAAATCGCGGTTAGTAAAGGCATGCGGACCATGATTGAAGACGGCCTTTCCAAGATTCATGACACCACCCTCACGGAACTTGTCCGGGTCGTGCCCAACGACATGCTCAAAGATTATCGCAACCGGGACAACTCAGCCGCCGGACAAAAGGGCGATTAAGCATGAGCTGGATCGGCAAAATGGTCGGCGGCACCATTGGGTTCGCCCTGGGCGGCCCCATCGGCGCCATGGCCGGAGCGGTTTTTGGCCATGCTTTTGATGTCAGCGAGGATCGCCGGCTGGGTGACGAAAGCCGGCCGCGAACCCTTCTTTCCTCTGAAGAACAGGCCCAGATGACTTTCTTCATCGCCTGTTTTTCCATGCTGGGCAAGCTGGCCATGGCCGATGGCCGCGTTTCCGATCATGAAAAACAGACCGTGGAACGGTTCATGGACCGGGAACTGGCCCTGTCGCAGCTGAACAAACAAATCACCGCCCGCATATTCAACGAGGCGGCCCATTCCGGCAATACCTTTGAAGAATTCGCCCGCCAGTTTTATCAGCGCTTCCACAATCAGCCGGAGCTGCTGT